>PWSL01000036.1 GCA_003563255.1 Desulfonatronospira sp.
GGTATCTGTTTAGCGCTTTCAAGGAAAGCAGGGGACAGGCACTCCGGGACCCACTTGAGCATCATTTTGTGCTTAAAATATCTCATTTTTTGGGACAAGTGGGTCCCGGAAAAGCCAGTCCCCATGCCACATGCAAAGCGCTAAACAGATACAAAACAAGAACAATTTCGAACAGAGACGGGGTTTCAGCGCCTGGTACGGGGACTGTCCCCGCTAAGAACCAACCAGATCAAAGGCAACCAGTTTTTTGAAGAAAAGGCTGGAGCCTGGGAACGAGGGGTATAAGTTACTTATAGGTTCGGTCCCGGGCCGCCCGGGTAAGACGCATTTAACTCTCAAGATGGTTATCCAGTCCCCAGAAGTCAAGGGCTGAACGGCTCGAACCCTTCATATGCCTCAATTCGGCCGGTCCACCACAGTGGTCATATGAGTCACCCGGTTGATAAGCAGCCCCCGGGGTTTGGCCAGGTTGTGCATCTCCCGTCCCGGCTCCAGGGATGTAATGACAGTACGCCCGATTATGTGCCTGCCGTCCGCCAGCTGCCAGGCCCTGCTGGTCCTTAAGCCCCACATGGAATGATACACCACTGGATGCCCGTTTTGGGGATCCTCACCCAGATAGAGCATAACATGTCCCGGCATGTAAAGTATACTCAAAAGAGGTCTGCCTTTATCCTGTATTATCTGCAGCTTCTCCTCTCTTTGCAGCCCCTCCAGGGACGAAGGCTCCCTGAAATCCCTTTGCTGGGCTGAATTGCGTGGCAGAAAGATACCGAACATTCTGTACAGATCCTGCAGCAGAGACGAGCAGTCCCGGTTTTCATACATACCGCCCCAACCATATGGTCGCCCCAGCATGGAATCCATCAGGCCCGCAAAGTTGTCTCCAGTAGGACGCATGGGGATCTTTTGCAGCACACCCTGAAGGGTCTTCCCAGGAACCAGCCGTGCATATCCGTATTTATCCCGCACCGGCACCAGTAAGCCCTGCCCTTTTTCTGAACAGCCCAGCGGGTCCTGAGGCAGCACCATGCCCACCCGTCCGTTAAAGACAAAACCGCCTTGAGCGGTCAGTACCGGAACCTGGTCCTGTGCAAAGCCCATCAAAGGGCTGGATTTAAAACTCTGCACCAGGTCTCTATGGACAAGGGCCAATCCCGACCACTGCACCCATCCCGCCGCGTATTCCGTTTCCACCAGGGCCCACTCAGCGTCCCTGGTCTGGTGGGTAATGAGTACCGGGGTTCCTGCCGGGACCAGGCTGTTTTGCATGTAATCAAAGGGGAAGCCCTCTCCCGGTGCCCCTGGTTTTAAAAACACCGGAGACCTGGAAGGCAGGACCCGCATGTCCACGTTATCCACCGTCACCGCCCGATCATGCCGGGAAGGATATCCGGAAATGTCAGAATTCCTGTACATTTTACCAAGCCATTCATGGGTTACCGGCAGATAGTTTTCAGCGTAAACATCACGGCCCCTGATGAAATCAAACCCCCAGAAGACACTTGCAGCGTCGAATTTGGGCTCTGACCTGAACCATGGCCTGAAATGCATTTCGCGGAAATCCTGGTAAAGCTCCTCCTGCTTTCCAGGAGGCATGACCTCCCTGGACAGTTCCGGAATATAATAGGCGCTGCTCTGAGGCAAAACCTCCAGGTCCCTAACCATTCCCTCCTGCCTGGGAGCGCAGGCTGCCGACGCCAGGAACAGGACCAGCAAGGCCGGGATTAAAACGCCTTTCTCAATAAAAAATGTATTGTCTTTGCTCATACCAGCTTCATTTTACTGCCAATGTTCCGGAAAAGTCAAAGGTGACGCTCCCCCCTCAAATCTGCAACCTTGATTTTCCCTGCCAAAAAAAATATGCTTTCAGCTTAACTTCAGTGACTTATTCCTGGTACCCTGTCACAATCACCTCCAGGGACCGGCTCTTTTGCCGCCGGAGAGCACGGCCGTATTACGGTTTGAGTTCGGCAAAAGTGCCTGTCCCCGGTGGTTGAGGCAATAATTAACACAAAGTTGCGCTGCAGGGATAAGGTAAGCATTCAGGGGTCCTCAGTGGTAGTTCCTGGCACCAGGCCTGGGGACTGTCCCTGCTAAGTTATATCTGTGCAGGTTCACACAATTTTGCGTTTGTCATATTTTATTTGTGCAGGATAAGGTGTCGCGTGGACTGTCACCGGGTCGGTTCCGGCACCCCCTGAATGCTTGCGTAATAAGTATTAATCCTCAAGTACACAAGGATAACAACATTTGAATACTGAACATCCACATTTTAAACAAGGACCATTCAGGAGCATCAGGGAGATCATCCTGGCCTCGGCATCGCCGCGAAGGCAGATGCTCCTTGCCACACTGGGCCTGAACTTCCGGGTACTCCCGGCAGATTTGAAAGAACCGCCAATCGATCCTGGAGAGCAGCCTGGGCATTACGTCCTGGAAATGTCCGGTGAAAAATGCCGGATCATTGCCGAGCAGAACACGGACAGCGTTGTATTGGGTGCCGACACCGTAGTGGTGCTGGACGGGGAGGTCATGGGCAAGCCTGATTCCAGGGAGCATGCCCTGGACATGCTCCTTCGCCTGCAGGGCAATACACACGAGGTGATTACCGGGGTCTGCCTGCAATGCACCCGCATGCAGATTCGGACTAGATTCAGTGTCACTACCAGGGTGGAAATGATACCCGCCGACCAGGAAATGCTCCAGGCCTATATCGATACCGGCGAACCCCGGGACAAGGCGGGGGGATATGCCATCCAGGGAGTGGGGGCCTTTTTGATAAGTGCTGTTACCGGCTCATACACCAACGTGGTAGGACTACCTCTGGACCGGGTCATGCAGGCCCTTTTACAGCTTGAAGCCATTTGCTTGCAGGCTGACAGTCAGTGATTCAACCTGGTGATTTTTTTCCACGCCACTGCCTGGCAGGCCTGCAACTTCGAACTCCAAAGCGGGCTCTGCCCGCAACCCGGGATAAAGAAGTGCTCTTGATCCACAAATTGGACAGTCCCGCACTGATTATTACTGCGAACATCCTGCGTTAACACTACAGCGAAACTTAGGTTCTATCACGTTACAAGTGTAATATTTGTCTTATAGTGTCCCTTTAGTGCTACAGTTGCAAGGAGGTTTTGCAGAATGAATGCTCCTCAAAGTCATATTCAAAGCTTTGGCAAAAACCTGGCCACCCTTGGTCCCATTGGACACCTGCCTGTTGCACCGGGCACCTGGGGTTCTCTGGCCGCGGTCATTGCCGCACCATGGCTCTTTATCCCCTTGAGTATTCCAGTCAAAATCCTTGTTCTTGCAGGCCTGTTTATTCTGGGTTCCTGGGCCTGCTCTATTGCCGAAAAGGAATTCGGTGGTAAGGACCCCGGCCAGGCCGTAATTGACGAGTTCCTTGGGCAGTGGGTTACATTTCTGTTGCTGGCCACCCCCGATATTATCCTGCTGGTTTGTGGCTTTTTTCTGTTCAGGTTCTTCGATATCCTGAAGCCCTGGCCTGTTCGAAGCTCCGAAAAATGGCTGCCGGGCGGATCATCGGTCATGCTGGACGACCTCCTGGCGGGGATCTACGCCCTGGCCGCACTGGTAATCCTGGAACGTTTACTGCCGGCAGACATCCTACCCTCCCTGTTGTAGCGGCAGAACCTGAAAAAATGTTGTCTGATCAGCGCTTTGCCTGTATCACGGCTTCCTTCCCGGAGGCTTACAGCCCGGAGTGGTACCGGCTCTCCCCGCGCTATTTTTTTCAAATATGCTGAAATTATCTATGACAAAAATAACACTACAGCGACACTTTATTTAAGCTGCAAGGGGACTGGCTCTTTTGCCGCCGGATAGTCCGGCCGTTTTACGGTATGAGGTCGGCAAAAGTGCCTGTCCCCAGTGGCCGAGGCGATAATTTATACAAAGTGTCGCTGTAGTGATAAGTGCAGTAATAGAGAGTCTTCCAGGACCCTGCTGCTATTTCCAGTACATTTTTTTCCAGGTATTAATCAGTCCGTTGGTGGAGACATCGTGATTCCGCACCGGGGTATCGTCTTCCAGCTCAGGCTCAATGCTTTTTGCCAGAGCCTTACCCAGTTCCACCCCCCATTGATCAAAAGAATTGATATCCCAGATGACTCCCTGCACGAATATCTTATGTTCGTACAAGGCAATGAGAGCACCCAGGGTCGCAGGTTCCAGTTCAGGCAACAGGAGGGAGTTGGAGGGCCTGTTGCCTGGAAAAGTTCTGTGGGGTAATAATTTTTGCAGCTCTTCCTCTGATTTGCCCTGGGACTGCATTTCCTCCCGGACCTCATCAATGGTCTTGCCCAGCATCAAGGCCTCGGTCTGGGCCAGGAAATTAGCCAGCAAAAGGCGATGCTGGCCGGGGTCGTGGTCCGGCTGGCGAGCAAAAATGATGAAATCACAGGGAATCATTCTGGTGCCCTGATGCAGCAATTGATAAAAGGCATGCTGACCGTTGGTGCCGGGAGCCCCCCATATAACCGGGCCGGTGGCGTAGTCCACCTTTAGTCCCTGCAGGGTGATTCTTTTGCCGTTACTTTCCATTTCTGCCTGCTGCATATAAGCCGGAAAGTCCTCCAGGTACTGGCTGTAGGGCAGCAGTGCCTGTGATTCGGTCTGAAAAAAATTGGTATACCAGATACCCAGCAGGGCCAGAATAACCGGCATATTTTTTTCCAGGGGAGCGTTGCGGAAATGCTCATCCATTTCATGTGCCCCCTGCAGCAACTGCTCAAAACGGTGCATACCGATGGACAGGGCAATGGGCAAACCGATGGCGGACCACAAGGAAAACCTGCCCCCCACCCAGTCCCAGAAACCAAACATATTTTTTGGGTCGATGCCGAAAGCCCTTACCTTGTCGGTACTGGTAGAGACGGCCACGAAATGCCGGGGGATATGATCCTGACTGCCTGCGCTCTGCAGAAACCATTCTTTTGCCCTGGTGGCATTAAACATTGTCTCCTGTGTGGTAAAGGTCTTGGAGGCTATGATAAAAAGAGTCCTTCTGGGGTCAAGTCCCGCCAGGGTGTTTTCAAGATGTGCCGGATCTACATTGGATACAAAGTAGCTTTTAAGATCCGGCCGGGCAAAGGCCTTTAACCCTCTGGTGACCATTTTGGGACCAAGGTCCGAGCCCCCGATGCCGATATTGACTACATCCTTTACCGGTTCATTGGTCCACCCCAGCCAGGTGCCTTCCCTGACCCGGTTTACAAAATCCTTCATCCTGTCCAGCACAGTGTTGACATCCGGCATGACGTCCCGGCCATCCACCATGGCCGGTCTATTGGAACGGTTGCGCAGGGCCGTGTGCAGAACACTCCTGTTTTCCGTGGTATTGATTTTCGCACCGGAAAACATGCTCTCGATTTTTTCCTGCAAGTGCATCTCCCTGGCCAGGGCAAAAAGGTAGTCCATGGTCTCCTGCTGTATGCGGTTTTTGGAATAGTCCAGGAATACCGGGCCGGCTTGCAGAGAAAACCTCGAGAATCTTTCAGGGTCGGCTACAAACATCTCCCGCATATGAGTGTTTTTTATTTTAGAGAAATGATCTGCAAGTTTTGCCCATCCGGGTGCTTGAGTGGTGTGCATTGTCCGTTCTCCTTCAATTTTTCTGGTTTTACCACCGGCTGGAATGCTCAAGGCATCTTGTGACACGCTCAGCCGCAGACTTGACCTGGTTGGTATAAAATGATGGAAAGGGAAAGAAGGGACAGGCATACCCCGCATTTATTTTTCTAACGCGGGCGATGCCCGCAACCCAAGATAAAGCAGTGCTCTTATCCCAATTGGGACAGTCCCCGCCACAGTATTTTTTCGTTACTGAAATCTTTAATTCGCAAAACTGGTTGCCTTTGATCTGGTTGGTTCTTAGCGGGGACAGTCCCACTGCCAAGCATTGAACCCCCGCCATGGCTTAAATTTTTCTTGTATTTTGTGACAGGGTCTCAGGAGTAAGTCTAAAGGATGTTTGACGGTTTTTTTTAAATAAGTGCGGGGAAAGCCAGTCCCCGTGCCACATGCAAAGCGCTAAAAAGATACCCCCAGCCGGACTATTCAATGGATATATTTATCTTTCCAGGTGTATAGCCTTTAAGTTCCGAAAGCATGCCTAATATGGACCTGGTGATGATCCTTTCCACAAAGGGATTCATGGCCAGTGCCTGGTTGTTGACCGTGATCTTCATCCTGGAGTGCAAGGCCTGGCAGTCATCCAGGCGCGCATTGTCCGCCACGATTTCCCGGGCCAGATCCAGACACTTCTCCCGGCCACAGGTACCGCAGTCCAGGCCTGGCAGAGCAAAAGCCCTGGACCTGGCGATGTCGGCAAGGTCTTCAATACTGCCGGCGTGCGGCAGGTAATGGGTCTTGATTTTACCCCAGGTGGCTATGGCCAGACCTCTGTCCAGGGCTTCTGCATCCCCTGGTTTTTTAAGGATTATCACCCGGGGCAGCCATCCCAGGTGCTTGCCGCCTTCAACCAGCAGCATGCCGGCCTGCAAAAGGGGTATGAGATCAGGCAGGTACTTTTTCTCTTTCCAGTTAATGAAGGACTGCTCCTGGCTCAAGCCGATCACCTCATTCACCACGGAAGAGAACTTGGCAGTATCTGTGTTTTCATGGTCAAACCCGTGCTGGGAAAATTTTGCTGCCGCGGTTTTTACTCCCCTGTCCTGAAGTTCTCTGGCCAGTTTGAGCATAAGGCCGGTCTTGCCGCTTTTTTTGTATCCTACGATGGATAAAGCCTGGATCATCTTTGCTCCCATGTATCCTTTCAGTTCTTTGCATGTGGCCCGGTTTCCCGCCCGGAGGCATACAGCCCGGAGAGGCACAGGCTCTCCCCCTCACTTATTCTTTCAAATATGCTGAACTATTCTGTAACAAAAACAAGTGAGGGGACGCCAAAGCCCTGCTTTTCTTAAATGCGCTTACCAGATAAGCTCCCATGAAGTTTTGACATTTTGCAATACTTGCTCTAACGTCTGACTCTTTAGAGTGATTTTGCAGGAGACAGCCCGGCCCTTCAACAAAAATTTGTACCCCTGAAAAATTCGTATCTGTTCAGCGCTTTGCAAGTGGCACGGGGACAGGCTCTTCCGGGACCCACTTGTCCCAAAAAATGAGTCGTTTTGAGCACAAAATGATGCTCAAGTGGGTCCTGGAGTGCCTGTCCCCTGCCTTCCTAAAATACGCTAAACAGATACCTTTAGAAAAATAAGTGCGGAGGTGCCAGTCCCCTGCTTTCCTTAAAAGCGCTAAAAAGATACAAAAATTCTTACAATTATTTCAACAGGCTGTATTGCAGGGTGATAAGTTCAGCTCCATATTCATGGATTTTTTACTATTCCAGGCCCCGGCTGTCCGGCCGAAGAAAAAAGAACAGGCATGAGCAGAATAAATAAAATCAAGGGGTTTTTTGACCTTTTTCCTCCTGAAAGCACCTCTTACATGTTTATGGAGGACAAGGCCAGGGAGATTTTTTTAAAGTATTCCTACCAGGAGCTAAGAACCCCTATACTTGAACAGACAGAGCTTTTCGCCCGTTCCATCGGACAGGAGACCGATGTGGTTCAGAAGGAAATGTATACTTTCCCGGATCGCAAAGGAAGAAGCCTGACCATGCGCCCGGAGGCCACCGCAGGTGTAATACGGGCATTTATCGACAGTCCTGCTTCAAGTTCCGGCGGCGTCAGTCGCTTTTTCACCCTGGGACCCATGTTCAGGTACGAACGGCCCCAAAAGGGCAGGGCACGACAGTTTCACCAGGTTAATGCCGAAATGCTGGGGGAGGATTCACCATATGCCGACGCCGAGATAATTTCCATGCTCTGGGCTTACCTGCAGGCCCTGGGCCTCCAGGAAATGACCCTGGAGATCAACTCCCTGGGGTGTCCCTTATGCAGGCCGGGGTTTGATACAGAGCTCAAGCATTTTCTGGCCGGCAACGACCCGGAGGTCTTCTGTGAAGACTGCCGTCGCCGTTCAGATTCCAATCCCCTGCGGGTTCTGGATTGCAAGGCCTCTGGCTGCCGGGATATGGTGGCAGGCGCTCCCAGAATAGTGGACAACCTGTGTCAGGGTTGCAAAGAGCATTTTGACAAGGTTCTGGAAATTTTGAATAGCTTCAATATCCCCTTTAAGTTGAATCCGTTTCTGGTACGCGGCCTGGATTACTACCAGAGGACAACCTTTGAGGTTATTTCCGACGATATCGGATCCCAGTCGGCAGTTGCCGGGGGGGGCAGATATGACGGTCTGGTAAAGGATCTGGGTGGTCCTGAAATACCCGGAATAGGTTTCGCCTGCGGTATGGAGCGCCTGGCGCTTCTTTTGCGGGGCATCAGGGAAAAACCCCTGGACTTTTACCTGGCGGTACTGCATCAGGACGCTATGCACAAGGCCATGCAGCTGGTACAGCGGCTTCGCGGCAAGGGCTACCATGGTGAGATGGGATTTAAGATTAGGAGCGTCAAGAGCCACCTGCGCCAGGCCAACAAGAAAAAGGTCAAGACCTGCCTTCTCCTGGGTCTGGATGAAATGCAGAAAAACCAGGTGCAGGTCAAGGACATGTCCACCGGGGTGCAGAGGGCCGTGAGCCAGGATGACGTTGAGCAGGCCCTGGGCCTTGTATTCCAGCCCAGAAATAATAATTTTTAACCTCACTTAACACTGCAGCGAAACTTTTCATATACTACTGGGGACACTACTGGGGACAGGCACTTTTGCCCATTGGCAACTGTCAAGTGCTGTAATGTTAAAAATCCAGTCGGCAAAAGAGCCAGTACCCTGGGAACATAACCAAAGTATCGCTGAAGTGCTGATAATTTTACAGGAAACAGACACAATGGAAGAAACTAGAAGTAAGCTGCAGACCCAGCCACTGGGATGGTGGGTCAGATCCCACGGCTGCAATGAATTGAGTTTGGAGCACGACGATCTGGAAGTTTGCCTCATGGGCTGGGTGCAGTACCGTCGGGATCATGGCGGGCTGATATTTATCGATTTGCGGGACCGGGACGGCCTGACTCAGGTGGTCTTTACTCCCGATGTCAACGCCCAGGCCCTGGAAGAAGCTCACGCCCTTCGCAGCGAGTACGTTCTGGCGGTCAAGGGTGTAGTTCGCAAAAGACCCGAGGACATGGTCAACCCCAGCCTGCTCACCGGCGAGATTGAGGTGGCTGTTAGGGATTTCAAACTGTTGAACCGCTCCAGAACTCCGCCGTTCCTGATAGAGGACCGGGTAGAGGCAGCGGAAAACCTGCGACTGAAACACCGCTACCTGGACATCAGACGTCCGGCTGTGGCTAAAAACCTGCGATTGCGCAGCCAGGTGGTGCACGAGATAAGAAATTACCTGCATACGGCCGGCTTTATCGAAGTGGAAACCCCGGTGCTGACCCGGAGCACCCCGGAGGGTGCCAGGGACTTCCTGGTGCCCAGCCGTTTGAGCCATGGACATTTTTATGCTCTGCCCCAGTCCCCGCAACTCTTTAAGCAGCTTCTTATGTGTGCCGGACTGGACCGCTACTACCAGGTGGTCAAATGCTTCCGGGATGAGGACCTGCGGGCGGATCGCCAGCCCGAGTTTACTCAGGTGGATATGGAGATGTCCTTTGTGGAAGAAGAAGGAATCATGTCCGAAGCGGAAAACATGATTGCCGGGCTTTTCAAGAAAGTTCTGGACGTGAAACTGGAGACTCCTTTCCTGAGGCTGAATTATTCCCAGGCCATTGCGGATTACGGGCTGGACCGCCCGGATGTGCGCTTCGACCTGACCCTCAGGGATGTAACGGATGTGGTGCGGGGTTCCAGGTTCAACCTTTTTGCCAGGGCGGAACTGGTCAAGGCCCTGCGCGTGCCTGGAGGAGCAGAGCTGAGCCGCAAGGAAATCGACGACTATACCGACTTTGTCAGCATTTACGGTGCCAAGGGGCTGGCCTGGATCAAGATAAAGGATGACGAATGGCAGTCCCCCATTGCCAAATTTTTAAGCCCTGAAGAGCAGGAAGGACTTACAGACGTTCTGGGCCTTGAAGCGGGAGACATAGTTTTTTTCCAGGCTGCTTCTCCGGAAGTTGTCAACAATGCTCTGGGTTATCTGCGTCTGAAGCTGGGGGAGAGGTTCGGGCTCATCCCCGAAAATACCTTTGCACCTATCTGGATAATGGATTTTCCCCTCCTGGAGTGGGACGCTGATGAAAAGAGGTGGGAGGCCAGGCACCACCCCTTTACCTCCCCCAGGGACGGCCACATGGAGCTTCTGGAAAAGGAACCGGGCCTGGCCCTGGCCCGGGCCTACGACATGGTCATAAACGGTCAGGAGGTGGGCGGAGGTTCCATCCGTATCCATACCAGGGATGACCAGGAGAAGATGTTTGCCGCCCTGGGCATGGATCTGCAGGAGTCCCGGAACAAGTTCGGGTTTCTGCTGCAGGCCCTGGATTACGGGGCACCACCTCACGGCGGGATCGCCTTCGGCCTGGATCGCCTGGTAATGCTCATGGCCGGGTGTTCTTCCATCCGGGACGTAATTGCCTTTCCCAAGACCCAGAAGGCTGCATGTCTCATGACCGATGCCCCGGCCGGGGTTTCCAACCGCCAGTTGAGAGAACTGGGAATCAGGTTGCGCGAAGCTGAAAATAAACCGCAGGATTAAACCCAGGTGAACTTTGCAGGCTCTTAACACTACTGCTTGAGGTGCCAGGGGCTTCCCCCTGCAGACACTTATCATGTCCAGAAAGATACATACATACCCGGATAAGATTCTGCTGCAGCAGGCCGGACCCGTAGAGAAGATCGATGATTATATTGTGGATCTTTCCCGGGACATGGCCAGGCTCATGTATGAAAACAGGGGCATTGGGCTGGCCGCCCCCCAGGTGGGGGAGTCCCTGCGGGTGGTGACCGTGGACCTCAGCGGCCCTGACAGGCAGGAAGAGCTTTTCACCTACATAAATCCAGAGATTATCTCCTCTGAAGAGGAAATCACCACCGAGGAGGGTTGCCTGAGCGTTGCAGGTTACCAGAGCAATGTCCGCCGAGCCAGAAAAATTCAGATACGGGCCTTGAACCTGCAGGGAGAGGAAGTAATTCACCAGGGCGAAGACCTGTGGGCGGTATGCCTGCAGCACGAGATAGACCACTTGAACGGTATACTTTTCATTGACCACATCAGCCGGCTTAAAAGGGCCATGTACGATAAGAAAGTAAAGAAATGGCTGGACAGATAAAAAGAATAGTGTTTATGGGCACCCCTGATTTCGCCAGAACAGTGCTCCAAAAAGTGCTGGAGTGGCCCGGAGGTACTGTAACAGGGGTATATACCCAGCCGGATCGCCCCAGTGGAAGGGGCCGCAAGGTCTCTTTCCCGCCCGTAAAAGAACTGGCCCTGGAAAGAGGCCTGCCGGTGCTTCAGCCACACAATTTCAAGTCTGCGGAAGAGGTGCGCAGGCTGGAAGAATTTGACCCTCATTACCTGGTTGTGGCTGCTTACGGCCTGATCCTGCCACCTGCAGTTCTTGACGCTGCAGCCGAAATGCCCATCAACGTGCATGCTTCTCTATTACCCCTTTACCGGGGCGCGGCCCCCATTCAACGGGCCATTATTGACGGGCAGAGCCAGACCGGCATAAGCATCATGCGTCTAACCCCTGGCATGGACGAAGGTCCGGTCCTCATGGAAGAGTGCCTGGACATCCAGAAGCAGGATACGGCCCAGACTCTGCACGACAAGCTGGCCGACCTGGGGGGGAAACTGGTGGTCAAAACCCTGGAAAAGCTGCAGCATGAAAAAATAGTCCCGGTGGAGCAGGATCATGCCAAAGCTACTTATGCCGGCAAACTAACCAAGAAGGAGGGCGACATCTCCTGGGACAGGCCGGCCCAGGAGATCCATGACCGTATCCGGGGGATGTTTCCCTGGCCCGGGGCTTTTTTTAACTGGAAAAGCCCCGCAGGCAAAACCATCAGGCTGAAGGTTTACCCGGGCAGGACAGGGGGGGAGCGCCCCCCGGAAATCTCTCCAGGCACCCTGGTGGGCCTGGTGGAGGAATGCCTCTGTATAGCCTGCCAGGACAGGATGTACCTTACCCCCACTGTGAAGCCCGAAAACAGCAAAGAAATGTCCGCCCGCAGCTTCTACTGCGGATTTATGCAGAAATGCCGGGAGTAAATCCCGGTAAGCTCAAAATGCAACCGATGTTTTTTTCTATTAATGACCACCAATAGCCAAGAATTCCTGGAAAAGGAAATACAGGATTCCTTTGAGACCAGAAAGAGGCTTTTCATAGGACTGATCACCGGAACATCCGTCCTGGTGTGCCTGATTCTGCTTCTTTTATGGTATATTCCATTCGTGGGCCTGGACAGCATTCACCCTTGGGCCCCCTGGGTCCTGGGCAGTGTGGTCGCCCTGGCCATAGCCTTTATTTTCTGGGTCTCCCTGGGCCTGGTGCTCAATATCCTGCTTAAACGCCCTGTGCTTTTCTCCAGAAGTCTCAGAGGGATCAGCATCAAGTTTTTTTTGCCCCTGATGACAATTTTCGGCAGGATGCTGCGCATTCCCAAGCAAAAGATCCGGGCTTCATTTATCAAAGTAAACAACGAACTGGTTTTGTCCGAAAGCCGAAAGTACCCACCGGAAAAAGTGCTCATGCTCATGCCTCACTGCCTGCAGAACAGCATCTGCAGCCGCAGACTTACCTACAATGTAAACAACTGCAAAAGGTGCGGAGAATGCAGCATCTCCGGTCTCCTGGACCTTAGCCGGGATTACGGGGTTCACATGGCCATAGCAACCGGCGGCACCATCGCCCGCAGAATAGTGGTCAATATACGCCCCA
Organism: Desulfonatronospira sp.; assembly: GCA_003563255.1. Classification (GTDB taxonomy): domain Bacteria; phylum Desulfobacterota; class Desulfovibrionia; order Desulfovibrionales; family Desulfonatronovibrionaceae; genus Desulfonatronospira. The sequence goes on from PWSL01000036.1 coordinate 12,864, forward strand.
GGCTTATTGTGGCGGTGGCCTGCGAGCGCGATCTCTCCAGCGGTATCCAGGATGCCTACCCTATACCTGTATACGGCGTCTTAAACGACCGTCCCAAGGGTCCATGCCTGGACACCACGGTGGCCCTGGAACATGTCAGGCTGGCTCTGGATAAATTTGTAGATATTTCTCTGCAAAAGACAGACAACGGCAGGCGTAATGCGGATGAGTCAGGACAGGCCAAGACCGGCAAAGTACAATTCTCAGAGACCAGTCTGAAAAATGCTCCAGGCAAGTGAACCCCGCGCCGCCGCCCTGAATACAGTGCTGGATGCCCTGCGCCCCGGTCGGGACCTGCAGATGGTCCTGGATGGCATCCTGGATCCGGAAATGGATCCCAGGGACAGGTCCCTGGCTACTGAACTGGCTTATGGTTACCTGCGCTACAAAGGCCGCCTGGATTATGTGCTGGATTGCTACCTAAAGTCTCCAGGCAGGCTGTCCGGGAATCTCAGAGCCCTTATGGGCCTGGCTGCATACGAAATTTTTTTCCTGGACCGCATTCCTGATTATGCTTCAGTTTCCAGGGCCGTTGCTCTGGCCCGTAAAAGATTCGGAGCCGGGATGTCTTCTGTGGTCAATGCGGTTCTGCGCAAATGCTGTAGAGTGGATGCCTTTGACCCTGATTTCTTCAGGCAGGATAATCCCTCGCAAGAGCTTTTCCTGTCCAGATTTTATGCTTGTCCGGAGTGGATAGTGCAGCTTTGGCGGAAGGATTACGGCATTGATGCAACACGGGAGTACCTGAAGCAGAGCCTGCAAAAACCGGCTGCAGGCATAAGACTCGCCCCGGGGAGTGAGCCCTCCGGACTGGATCAGGACATGGTCCTTCAGAGCATCGGCCCATCGGTTCTGCTGAGAGATATATATCCGGAACTGGAAGAGCTTGAGAGCCAGGGCAAAGTCTGCAGGCAGAGTTTTGCTGGGCAAAAGCTTCTCTGGGATCTTGGCCTGGAATCCTGGGACCCGCCCGTATGGGACATGTGCGCCGGCAGAGGGGGTAAGACCATGCTCATGAGCAGCCAGGGCCTGCAGGTCTGGGCCAGTGACAGTTATCCCCCCAGGCTGACCGGGCTGAAAAAAGAGCTACAGAAGCAGACAGGAATCCCTGTGTTTGCAGCCAGGGGGCAAAATCCGCCCCTGAAAAAAGCACCCGGCACGGTACTCGTGGATGCTCCATGTACCGGTCTGGGAGTGCTGTCCAGAAGACCGGACACCAAATGGAAGCGTCGTCCCCAGGATGTGCTGGAGCTGAGCCGGGTTCAAAAAGAACTGCTTGCTTCCGCCGCCGGCATCCTGCCCCAGAATGGCCGGCTCATCTACATCACCTGTACTCTGACCAGACAGGAAAACCAGGATCAGGTGGCGGATTTTCTGGACGCACACCAGGATTTTGAATGCCTGCAGACTTGCGGCACTGGAGCTGACGAAAACCTGGGGGAGTTCTTTTTCGGAGCAAAGCTGCAGCGCAGGTAGGTCACCCTGTCATAAAAAAACAAGAAAATTTTGAACCGCAAAGCTGCCCCGGTTGAATGCCCTTCTGGCTTGCTCTTCGAGCAATTCAACTGGGGCGCCTTTGGTGAAAATATGTTTTTGGGATGCGGGCAAAGCCAGCGTTCGGGTTATTCCCGCTTAAGGTATTCCCTGGCCTGTTCCAGGTCCAGTCCCCGGCCTGCAGCGATGTGCGCCAGGTTTTCCTCGGCCTCGGAAACCCGAATGTAGTCCGGGGATGGCAGGGTGGTATCCCAGGAAGCTTCCATAGACATTCTCAACAGGTTGTGGGGCACGGGCACGTCCCAGTACTGAGGCAGGACTCCGGACTGGTGGTCATGAAAAAAGCCGCTGTTCCGGCGTACTCCGCTGCCCATCAGGTACACTGGATTACTGCATGCGGATATAATGGGTTTTAGTTCCGAAAGGTGCAGGTTTTTTGCAGGTGCTGTGGAAGTAAGATCAGGGCAGGCAAAAGCCTGGGCATACACCTGCTCACGCCGGGAGTGCACCAGAATAATAAGCATACCCTGAAGCAGAGGGCCCGGCCCCATTGCCAGGGCCTGCATAAAGCTCAGCCCGGCCAGGGGTATATTGTGGGCGCAAGCCAGGCCAAGGGCATGTGCCAGGCTCATGCGCAACCCTGTAAATGATCCCGGCCCGGATACGCAGCCTATACCCTCTAGATGTTGTGGTTCAAGTTCCATGGTCTGCAGGGCTGAACTAATGCCCGGGGCCATATACTTCATGGCCCGTCCGGGTGCGTACAGGCTGCTTGAAAACCAGAGCCTTTCACTGTTCCCCAGGACTATCTGCAAATCGCCTTCGGCGCAATTGATTACCAGATACATGCCCAAGCCGTATCGCCGCCCGGGTTTATCAACCCACCAGCCTCAGGATGTCGTTTATAATGGCAAAGGCCATGAGTGATAAAATCAATAGTATACCGATTCTGGTGGCCATCTGGCGCATACGCTCGTTAAGAGGCCTGCGTGTGACCATCTCGATACTGTAAAACAGAATGTGTCCACCATCCAGAACAGGAATGGGCAGCAGATTGATAAGACCCAGGTTGATGCTGATAAGGGCGGTAAGAGCCAGTAGATTGACCATGCCCTCCTGTTTCTGCTCGCTCACCAGTTGACCGATGAGAATGGGCCCCCCAATGGTATCCAGAGGAATAATCCTCTCTATGAGTTTTTTGATTGCCTCCACAGTGAGCTTGATGAGCATCCAGGTCTGCGACAGACCTTCCTTGCCGGCACTGATAAATCCAAGGGAGATAGTCTCAGTCTCACCTGAGGCCATGATTCCAATTTGCGGGGTCTTGATCTCCTCTCCGAAAATGTTTTCCTGGATCGACATCCTGGGAACCATGGTAAACTCCATTACACTGGAATTTCTCTGGATCTCCAGGTTCAGGGGTTCGCCCTCGCTCTTCTGGATATGCTGGACCATGTCCTCCCAGTACTCGACCTCATGGCTGTTTATGCTGAGTACCAGGTCCCCGGGCTGCAGGCCCGCCTCCAAAGCCGGTCCGTCTTCGGCGAGATCACCTATCTGGGGCAGCATCTGCATCTGCCCGTGCGCAAAGAATAGGCCCCAGTAGATGAACCAGGCCAGGACAAAGTTGAAGACCGGCCCTGCCGCCACCACCAGGATTCTCTGCCAGGGCGGTCGTTTAGAAAAGCTCTGGGCCGGGGTGAAACCTTTGGGCAACTCCGAATCATCGCCTTCACCCACCAGGTGGACGTAGCCTCCCAGTGGCACCGCCGAGAGACGGTATTCTGTATTGCCCCGGACAAATCCGGCCAGCTTCGGCCCGAAACCCAGGGAAAATGTTGAAACCCCTACTCCCAGAAGCCTGGCCACAAGAAAATGGCCCAGTTCATGGAAAAAAATCAGCAGTCCCAGTACCAGGACTATGGCAATTGCACTTGTAAGCATGGATGTTTTATTGGTAAGTTGTATCTGTTAAATGCTTTTTATATCGCATGGGTACTGATACCCCGCACTAATTTTATAAAAATTCTGTCAAACTGAACAGTATAAAAGTTTTTTAACCATTTGTTTTTATTATTTTTTACAGCTGATCAGTATGTCTTTAAGGCCAGACCAGATATCTATCCAAATTTAAAGACTTTATTTCTTTCAACCAGGAACGAAGAACCAGGAACCAGGAACCAGGAACTATGAACTCTCAAACGTCAAACATCACTTTAGCAAAATTTGTGCGGGGCTCCAGTCCCCTTCCAGCTCTAATAAAGTGTCGCTGTAGTGTTAAGTAAAAATATCTGATAACCCCGCAAGCTACAGGATCAATTCATGCACCCTTTGTCTGGTTTGATAGTCCAGGTTAAGAATTTCTGCGGGACTGTCAACTGCTACGGGGCTGTGTTCCTCCAGGGCCCTGGAGTTGAGCCTGGGTATATCCATAAAGCCTATTTTGCCTCTCAGGAAGCTCTCCACACAGATCTCGTTGGAGGCGTTAAGAACTACCGGATAGCTTGGTCCTCTTCTTATTGCATCCACTGCCAGGTCCAGGCATGGAAAGGACTTGTGATCAGGCCTGTAAAAGCCAAGCTCAGCACATGCCGCCAGATCCAGAGGCTTCAACCCCGGGTCCAGGCGGTGCGGGTAGCCCAGGCAGTGAGCAATGGGCATCTGCATGTCAGGAATCCCCATATGGGCCAGGATGGAACCGTCGCAGAACTGCACCAGGGCATGCACAAGACTTTGAGGATGCACCAGCACCCGGATTTTGTCCATGGGTATCCCGAAAAGATGATGCGCCTCAATGAGTTCCAGACCCTTGTTCATCATGGTGGCGGAATCAATACTTATCTTGGCTCCCATGGACCAGTTGGGGTGAGCCAGGGCCTGTTCCGGCTTCATGTTCTCCAGGCCGGAGGCCTTGCAGTCCCAGAATGGTCCCCCGGAGGCGGTAATGATAACCGAATCCAGTTCTCCGGTCACGTGTCCCTGCAGGGCCTGAAACAGGGCGTTATGCTCCGAGTCCACCGGCAGGATGACAGCCTTGCTGCGCTCGCAGCTTGTACGTATGAGATGTCCTGCCAGGACCAGGGATTCCTTGTTGGCCAGAAGTATGGTCTTGCCATGCTGTACTGCCTCCAGAGTGGGCAAAAGTCCCGCCGCCCCCACCATGGCTGACAGGACCATGTCTGCAGTTTGCAGAGAGGCCATCTGCACATAGCCTTCGCTGCCGGCCAGGATATGGGGGGTATAGCCCGGAGCCAGGCTGTTCTGGAGTTCTCCGGCCAGTTCACGGTCCAGTACGGCCAGATAATCGGGGCGGTAATGGTTGGCCTGTTGCGCCAGGAGGCGCACGTTTCTGGCCCCGGCCAGGCCCAGGATATGAAATTTGTCCGGGTGGCCCTGGATTACCTTCAGGGCGCTGGTTCCAATGGAGCCGGTGGAGCCCATGATTACCAGTGAACGTGTTTGATCCGGCCTGTACTGCAGGTTCAGGGATGATATGTATTGCAAGGTCAATCCTGGGCTGCTTGAGTACCCCGGCTTAAAACATGGTCACAAATATTGAGTACACCACATACGCAGGCAGGAGCAGAAGCAGGCTGTCTATCCGGTCAAGTATCCCCCCGTGCCCGGGCAGGATCTGACCGGTATCCTTAACATCGTTCCATCTTTTGAGGGACGATTGAAAGAAGTCCCCCATCTGGGCGCTTATATTTAAAATTATTCCCAGGATGACAAAATGCCACCATTGAGCGCTTCCAAGCAGAGTGCCCAGTCCCAGTGTTATAGCAGTGCAGAGAACCAGGCCCCCCAGGCTTCCCATCCAGGTCTTTTTGGGGCTGATGTCGGGCCATATTTTTCTGTCACCCCACAGGTAGCCGCTGTAAAATGCCCCGACATCGGAAGCGGCGGTGGCCGCCAGGATAAGGATTATTTCCGGAGCCTGCAGGGTGAAAAACAGACTGAGCACCAGGGGAATATATGCTATCCCCGAAATAAGCACCATGTAATCGTTGAGCCTGGCCTGTTCTTTCTGTTTGCTGTATTCCACCAGAAACCCCAGCCATGCGGCCCAGAACACCAGCACCAGAAAAAGCAGGGGATGCCCGGTGATTTCCAGTGAATAGTCCAGCAGGAAAAGTGCCCCGGCCAGGCAACCCATGGTTTTTAAAATAATCCTTCGGCCTCCGGTCCAGAACAGGGAATAAAACTCCCACAGTCCAAGCAGGGAAACCAGGACAACCAGGACGGCGATGCCTGCATGCCCGAAATAAACAGCCCCGCCCAGGACCAGAATTATAATGATTGCAGTCAGGATTCTTTGAATATGTGGGCTGAGATTCATACTGACTCCACCCGCCCGAACCGGCGGCTTCTCAGGTAATAGTCTTCCAGGGCCCTGTGCAGTTCCGCGGCGTCAAAATCCGGCCACAGGGTTTCAGTAAAATAAAATTCGGAATAGGCGGACTGATAGAGAAGGAAATTGCTTATCCTGATTTCTCCGCTGGTGCGGATGATGAGGTCCGGATCAGGCTGCCCGGATGTATATAGATATCGGCTGAACTCCTGCTCATCCAGGTTGCCGGGGTCCAGCCCTTTTTCTAGGACAAGCCCGCAGGCCCGCAGAATCTCCAGGCGTCCGGAATAGTTCAGGGCAAGGTTCAGCTGCATACTCTGGTTGGAGCGGGTTCTGCTGCAGGCCATTTGCAGTATTTTTCTTGTGGCCAGGGGCAGTTCGCCGGTTTCACCCAGGATATTAAGCCTGATGTTCTGGCGCATCAGGGTGGACAGTTCGCTGTTTAAAAACTCTCCCAGGAGATTGAATAAAAAATCCACTTCATCCCTGGGCCGGGACCAGTTCTCTTTGGAAAAGGCATACAGGGTCAGGTGCTGGATGCCTAAGCGACGGGACTCTTCTACAATGGCCCTGGCGCTTCTGGTACCCTGCTTGTGCCCCTCAACCCTGGGCAGACCATGCCTGCCGGCCCACCTGCCGTTGCCGTCCATTATAATGGCAATGTGCCGGGGAAGTTTTGCCTGCAGTTTAGAACTCCATGATCTCTTTTTCTTTGTCCCCCAGGATCTGGTCCACTCTGCTCACGAAGGAGTCAGTGATTTTCTGGACCTCTTCGTGGCCCTTGTGCATTTCATCCTCGGTGAGATCCTTGTTGTTCTTCATCTTTTTCAGGGAATCATTAGCCTCCCTGCGGACGTTTCTCAAGGCAACCTTGGCGTCTTCTGCATATTTTTTAGCCATCTTTACCAGGTCTTTACGCCGCTCCTCGGTGAGGGCCGGAATGTTGATGCGGATGACCTTGCCGTCGCTGACAGGGTTTAAGCCCAGGTCCGACTTCATGATGGCCTTTTCAATGCCTGAAAACACGTTTCTGTCCCAGGGTTGGATGGCGATAGTACGGCTGTCGGGGATGGAAATTGAGGCCAGCTGATTCAGCGGAGTCATGGTACCATAGTATTCCACCATAATTCCATCAAGCAGACCTACAGAGGCCCGCCCGGTCCTGAGTTTGGTCAGATCCTTTTCCAGGCTGGCAATGGCCTTTTCCATTCTGTCTTTGCAATCATCAAGCACGTCATCCATAGTTATCCTCCTTGTACCATAGTGCCGATTTTTTCACCCTTGAGAATCCGGATAATATTGTCCCGCTGGAAAAGGTTGAAAACCACCAGCGGCATATCGTTGTCCATGCACAGGGAAACAGCAGCCGAATCCATGACTTTCAGACGTCTGCTCAGTACGTCGATATATGACAGAGATTCGTACTTCAAGGCTTCGGAGTTAGTCACCGGGTCCTTGTCAAAGACTCCGTCCACTTTTGTAGCCTTGAAAATGGCGTCCGCCTTGAGCTCCATGGCCCTGAGGGCAGCTGCTGTGTCGGTGGTGAAATAAGGATTGCCGGTGCCGGCTGCACAGATAATTATACGTTTTTTCTCAAGATGTCTAAGGGCCCTGCGCCGGATATACGGTTCGGCCACCTCGTGCATGGCTATGGCGCTCAAGACCCTGGTATCTGCATTCATCTTTTCCAGGATATCCTGAATCGCCAGGGAGTTCATCACCGTTGCCAGCATACCCATGTAATCCGCGGATGCCCGGTCCATGCCCTGGGCGGATTCGGACACTCCGCGGAATATATTGCCACCGCCTATGACCAGGGCGATTTCCGCCCCAAGCTCTCTGGCTGCTATTACTTCCCGACAGATTGAAGTCACAGTGTCTGGATCCATGCCGTATTCACGATCGCCTGCCAGGGCTTCTCCACTGAGCTTCAGCAGCACGCGGCGATATTTGAGTGGGGACATTGTCACTCAGCCCCTTCACCAAGTCCCAGACGGGTGAAGCGCCCGATCTGGATACTTTCCCCCAGAACCACCACCGTGTCGTTGATAAGGTCTTCTATGCTTTTGGAATCGTCCTTGATATAGGGCTGTTTTATGAGGCAGACTTCCTTGTAATATTTTTCCAGACGACCCTGAATAATCTTTTCGGCTATGTGCTCAGGCTTGCCTTCCTTTTCAGCCTGACGCTTATAGAAGTCTTTTTCCTTGTCAACAAGCTCCTGGGGCAGCTGTTCAGGCGTTACGCATACCGGGCTGGTGGCGGCAACCTGCATGGCCAGATCCCTGGCCAGCTGCTGGAACTGATCGCTTTTGGCCACAAAGTCTGTTTCACATTTTAGTTCCACCAGCACTCCAATTTTACCATTGCTGTGGATATATGAGCCTATCCAACCCTCAGAAGTAGCCCGTCCGGCTCTTTTCTGGGCCTTGGAAAGGCCTTTTTCCCGAAGCCAGGTAATGGCCTTTTCTTCGTCCCCTCCGCTGTCCTGCAGAGCTTTTTTGCAGTCCATCATTCCGGCCCCGGTCTTGTCACGAAGCGCCTTTACTTTCTGGGCGTCAACCATGTTTTACTCCTCCTGTGTATCGTCCTGCATGGCAGGTTCTTTTTCCGTCTGCATTATTCCGGCCCCTGCCTCCTGGTCTTCCAGAGCCATATCTTCCTGCATTTCCCTGTCGCCGCGTTTGGACATACCTTCCAGGCAGGCATCGGCTATGCTGCCTGCAAAAAGTTTTATGGCCCTGATAGCGTCGTCGTTTCCAGGAATGACAAAGTCAATAAGATCCGGGTCGCAATTGGTGTCCACCACTCCAACGATGGGTATGTTGAGTTTGCGGCACTCCTTAATGGCGATTTCCTCTTTCTTGGGGTCAATGATGAAAGCGGCCCCGGGCAGGGAGTCCATGTCCTTGATACCACCCAGATCGGCATTGAGTTTGTTGGCTTCTCTTTGTATCATGGCCACCTCTTTTTTGACAAAGCGGTGCACGCTGCCGTCCTCAAACATTTTTTCCAGTGTCTTGAGACGGTCAATGCTTTTGCGGATGGTCTGAAAATTGGTCAATGTGCCGCCCAGCCAGCGGTTGGTAACGTAAAACATACCGGCCCGTTCTGCCTCTACCTTGATAACTTCTCTGGCCTGCCTCTTGGTGCCCACAAAAAGGATCTGCTGGCCGGCGGCGACTGTATCCAAAATAAAATCATGGGCGTGCTGGTAAAGCTTTACCGTCTGCTGCAGGTCAATAATGTGAATGCCTTTTCTGGACCCGAATATGTAGGGTTTCATTTTCGGATTCCAGCGCTTGGTCTGATGACCGAAGTGCACCCCGGTCTCAAGCATCTGCTTCATGGTTACATAACTCATTAAGATTCCTCCCAAAGGGTTTTTCCTCCGCCCGGTCAACGGCTCTTCAACAACGAAAAGCACCCACAGGGCTTCGCCCGGGCGTGTGTTTTAAGAAACTTCTCTTTATAAGATAAAAATTTATGACTGGCAAGTCCCAACATTAACACTACAGCGACATTTTGTGTAAAATATCGTCTCGGCCACCGGGGACAGGCATCCCGCACTTATTTTAAAATCCGTCAGTCTTCTGTAAGCAAAAGAAGTGCGGGGTGCCTGTCCCCTTCCAGCTCAAATTAAAGTGTCGCTGTAGTATTAGTGTGATTTCAAAAAAAATGTCTGAAAATAATCTTGCCAATACCTGTCAGATGTTCTATATACTTTGGTCTTTCAAAAATTGGAGGTGACTGTAATGAAAAAAAATTTACATCCCAGCCTGCACGATACCAAGATAAAATGTGCTTGCGGCAGTGAATTCGAATCCCAATCCACCGCCGGCCGGGAAATCACTGTGGAGGTATGTTCCCAGTGTCATCCTTTCTTTACCGGACAGCAGAGGTTTGTTGACTCTGCAGGCCGCATTGACCGCTTCAAAAAGAAATACGGGCAGGCGGCGCAGTAGGGTTTCGGGATTATCCGCTGATTGAAATTTTCAGAACAAGTATCTGTTTAGGGTGGTTCATCAGAATAGTAAGTGCGGGACTGTCCCAATTTGGTCAAGAGGTATCTGTTTAGCGCTTTTAAGGAAAGCAGGGGACAGGCAACTCCGGGACCCACTTGAGCATCAATTTGTGCTCAAAATGACTCGATTTCTGGGACAAGTGGGTCCCGGAAGAGCCAGTCCCCATGCCACATCCAAAGCGCTGAACAGATACGTCAAGAGTAACTCTTTTCTTTGTTTGCGGGCACAGCCCGCCTTAGGGATCAATAAACCGCCGAAACGGATTTTAATATGTTTGCCAAGCTGGATGAACTGGAACATAAATACCTGCAAATAGAAACCGACCTGAGTGACCCGGAGATATTTTCCAACCATGCGAAATACAAAAAGCTCTCCAAGTCGCACTCGGAACTGGGCCCTATAGTGACTGCATACCGGGAGTACCGGCAGGTGGTCACAGAGATGGAGGAAAACAGGGAACTTATGAGAGACGCTGACCCCGAGATTCGCGAACTGGCCCGGTCCGAGTTTGAAGGCCTGCAGGAAAAAAAAGATAAGCTTGAACAGGACCTGAGATTACAGCTTGTTCCCAGTGACCCCCTTGACGACAAGAATATTATCCTGGAGATTCGGGCCGGTACCGGTGGTGAAGAGGCTGCCCTGTTCGCCGCTGACCTTTTTCGCATGTATTTCAGGTATGCCGAGGAACGTAATTGGAGGGTGGAAATACTCAACATGCAGGAAACTGGATCAGGGGGCCTGAAGGAAGTCATAGCCTCCATAGCGGGCAAAAAGGTTTACAGCAGGCTCAAATACGAGTCCGGGGTGCACAGGGTGCAGCGGGTACCTGAAACCGAATCCCAGGGACGGGTTCACACCTCGGCTGTAACAGTGGCCATCCTGCCCGAGGCCGAAGAAGTGGACGTCAGCATTGATCCCAATGATCTGCGGGTGGATGTGTTCCGGGCTTCTGGACCCGGAGGGCAAAGCGTCAATACCACTGATTCTGCGGTCCGGATTACCCATATCCCCACCGGCCTGGTGGTTTCCTGCCAGGATGAAAAGTCCCAGCACAAGAATAAGGCCAAGGCTTTGAAGGTTCTAAGGTCCAGGCTTTTGCAGGTCATGGAGCAGGAGCAGAAGAAGGAACTGGATGACAACCGCAGGGCCCAGGTAGGTTCTGGAGATCGCTCCGAAAGAATCCGCACCTACAATTTTCCTCAAAGCAGGGTCACTGATCACCGCATCAATCTCACCCTCTACAATCTGGAATCGGTCATGCAGGGGCACCTGGACGGCATTATAGATCCCCTGGTACAGAACCACCAGGCTCTGGCCCTCCAGAATGCCCAGGCTGCCTGAGCAGTTCCGGGTTTACTCTAAAAGTCTTTTACAATATGCCGATCATAGCTTCTCTGCTTGCCGGGGGCACCAGTGATTTGATTGAGGCCGGGGTTGATTCCCCTGGGCTTTCGGCCAGGCTTCTCATGGCTCATGTCCTGGAGTGCTCCTGCGAAAGACTTGTGCTGATATTAGATCAGCAGGCAGGCAAAAACATTGAAAAGTATTTTCAACGCCTGATTTCACGCAGGGCTGGAGGGGAGCCTGTAGCCTATATTTTGGGGCAAAAGGAATTTTACAGCCTTGATTTCAAGGTGAGCCCCGGAGTTTTGATTCCAAGGCCTGAGACGGAGATGCTGGTTGAGCTGACTGGGAGATGGTTCCCCCCCAAACAGGAAATGGTATTTGCTGACATTGGCACGGGAAGCGGGATCCTGGGGATATGTATAGCCCTCAAGTTTCCCTTGTTTGCCTGTCTGGCCTGTGATATCAGCATGCAGGCACTGGAGATTGCCCGTGCAAATGCCTGTAAGCATGGTGTGTCTGACCGTATATTATTTTTTAAGGGAGACATGGGGCAGGGAATAATGAATCAGCGCCTTGATTTTATTGTCTGTAACCCCCCTTATGTCTGTGCAGATGAGTTTGCTGCACTGGATAAAAGTGTGCGTTGTTTTGAGCCCGCTCTGGCCCTGTTGTCGCCGGATCAGGGACTGGGACATATAAAAAGGCTGGAAGCAGTGGCTGCACAAGCCTTGCGCAGAGGGAGCCCTTTGTTTCTTGAAATGGGCCACTGGCAGGCCGACCGTATTCGCGAAATTTTTTCTGGATGGAGAAACTTCCAAATGTTCAGGGACCTGGCAGGCTTGGACAGGGCAGCGGTCATAATTAAATAACCTTACAACGAAACTTGTTTGTGCCTCAAGGAGGCTGGCTCTTCCGGCACCCACTTGAAGCTGAAAATCAGGCTCCAAAGGCCCAAAAACACATTCAAGTGGGTGTGCCGGAGTGCCTGTCCCTGATTTAACCAGCACATATTTTATAAGTTGCGTTGTAGGGATAGAGTTGATGCTGAAAAAAAACAGTTTTTGTTAAAAAAACACAACAGTTAAAATTTACCCCAAAAATAAAGTTCATAATTTCAGGTAGTTGCTGTTTAGCAATACTGGTACTTTTTTTGCTTATCGGCTTCCAAGAGGAGGAAGCATGAATGAGGCAGCAAACCATCAAAAAAGATGTAAAGTGCTTTGGCGTGGGTCTGCACAGCGGGAAAAAAGTCAGTCTACATATGCGGCCGGCTGATGAAGACACTGGGTTGGTATTTGTTCACAAAGGCCCGGACGGCTCCAGAAAGCTATATCCCACTCCGCATTCTGTAAAATCCACGGAGCTTGCTACGACCATAGGCAACGGCGACGTCTCCATAGCTACAGTTGAGCATCTGCTGGCAGCTGTAGCCGGGCTTGGTATAGATAATCTTTACATCGATGTCCAAGGAAACGAGCTTCCCATAATGGACGGCAGCGCAGCCTCTTTTGTTTTTCTCCTTCGTACAGCCGGCCTGCGCAGGCAGAGAAAACCCCGGCGGATTTTGGGGCTTAGCCGGCCCCTGGTTTATAAAAACGGGCAGCGCTGGATTAAGGCCGAACCTTACAGCGGCCTCAAGATAAAATATACCATCGATTATTCTCACCCCCTGGTTGGCAATCAATCCTACCAATTCGAGCACAATCCCCAGCATTTCGTCAGGTCTCTGGCCAAGGCCAGAACTTTCGGTTTTTTAAAGGACGTGGAAAAGCTGCAAAGTATGGGGCTGGCCCTGGGAGGCACCCTGAATAATGCCGTTGTTCTGGACGAGTATGGGGTAATCAATCCTGACGGCCTTCGCTACAGTGATGAGCTGGTGAGACACAAGACCCTGGACTTCATGGGAGATATAAGCCTCATGGGGGCCGCCCTATGGGGATCCTTTGAGGTGCACTGCTCGGGACACGCCTTCAACAATTCTTTCCTTAGGTTCCTGGATGAAAACAGGGATGACTACCTGCACTGGGTGGATTTTGACTGCCTGGATCAGAAAGTGCCTGCATTCGAACCCCAGGGTGCTTTTCAGCCCCAGCCTGCCTGGGCCTGAAGCCGGAGCTGTTTTTTGATTTTCACCAGTGAGTCACTAAAGACCGCATCCACCTGGCTTTCTGCCGAAAGTGCGGGTTGTGCACAGGCCTGCAGTTTTTGCTCAACAGGGCTTTGACCAGTTCTTCTCTGGAACGTACCGGCTCTGAAAAGAAGGTCCCCACCCTGCCCAACTCTTCAATGCTGTGGGCATCACTGCCTCCAGTGAGGCTGATTCCATATTTATCATGCCATAATTGGGCCAGGGAATTTTCCAAACCGGAATTTCTGCCGTTAAGGCCCTCTGCATAGCTTATGATGCCTGATGAAGCCAGTCTTTCATTCACTTTCTGCATTGCCCTGTAAGGGTGCGAGGCTATCATCACTCCCCCCAGTCTGGTTACCCGTCTGGATATCTCTTCCCCTGGCAGGTAAGGTTCAAATTCCTTCTCAGGTCCAAATATCAGAAAATGTCCGTCCAGGCTGGAATATTCCTGTCCTATTATGACGCACAGACCGTCCTCCTGGATACCCTCCCGGACCAGGATTCCAGCTTCCAATGTATTGTGGTCTGTAATACAGACTCCGTCCAGACTCAGGGAGCGGGCTTCTGCAAGGATTTCCTCCAGAGACAGGATGCTGCAGGGGGAGATGCTGGAGTGGACATGCAAATCAAAAAAGCAGGACACGTGGTTTACCTCGTTGGGGAAGGAGATTACTCCTTTTCCTTTTTGTCCCCGGTCTCAAACATTTGTCCCAGTTCACTGTTTTTAAAGATTATCCTTGTAGCTGTTTCATCGGCCAGCTCGGCCAGGTCCATAAGCCTTTCCAGGTAATCCAGTATTTCCATTCGGCGCTCCTCAGAAGAACATTCAAAGTCCTGCTCGAGGTCTCCGGACTTGATGTAGTTTTCCAGATCACCTAATAATTTATCGTTGAGCATCAAGACTCCTGTTATGTCGCAACCATTCAGGGGGTCCTCGGTGGTTGTTTACTGGCACCAGGCCTGGGGACCGTCCCACCAGTACTGCTTGTGCAGGTAACTGTTTAGCGCTTTTAAGGAAAGCAGAGGACAGGCACCCCCGCACTTATTTTTCAGTAATGATCTTCACATCAGCGAAAAAATAAGTGCGGGGAGAGCCAGTCCCCGTGCCACATGCAAAGCCCTAAACAGACTACGGGACTGACTCTTTTGCCGCCGGACAGTCCGGGCGTTTTAAGGTTTGAGATCGGCAAAAGTGCCTGTTTCCGGTGGCCGGGGCGATAATTTATACAAAGTGTCGCTGTAGTGTTACAGTACTCACTGTTTTCTGCCACAAGGCCTGCCATAGGTCAAAGGGTTTTACACCACCCGCATGTATAAAATACCACTTGACTGAATTAAGCCCAGTGCATTATTATTTAAATTAAAGCCGGGGTGGTGAAATTGGTAGACGCACGGGACTCAAAATCCCGCGGGGGTGACTCCATGAGGGTTCGAATCCCTCCCCCGGCACCA
>PWSL01000423.1 GCA_003563255.1 Desulfonatronospira sp.
CCTTTTCATTTGCCGTCTTCCCGGCAAATGAAAAACCAAAACCCTTTGTGCTTTCTTCCTTTGTGTCCTTTGTGCCTTCGTGGTTCAAACTTTCTTGTTTTTTATGACAGGATCTCAGGAGTAAGCCACTAAACAGATACGACTTTTTGCAGTTGCAACAGAACAGTCTTACTCTGACTTTTTTTGCCGGTTCTGCATAAGATCCAGCATGCTTTTTTGTTTTGTTTTGCTCTTTTTCCGGGGTTTGTTGGTTGTTGGCTGCTTTTTGGGGAGCATTTTTTCCATTATTCTGTAAGCTGCCTGAAAATCTTTTTCAGAGGCCATGGTGTTGAAAAGATCATTTTCCTCCCAAATATCCCATACCATGCCGGCCAGTTTTTTCATATTTTTGTTCTGGATCATCCCGACCACTTGCTTCCATGCACCCATTCGGTTGAAATAATCCAGGTTTTGCTGGATAAGTTCAGCTATAAAGCTGTTTTTGTATGGAGTAGACGGCCATGTGAGCATCCAGAGCAGGGTTTTGTGCAGGTTTTCAGACGGCGGCATCGGGTGTTGCAGAAAGAGCTGCAACTCTTTTACGTTTCTGGGCATCGGGGGCGTTTTGGCAGCATTGAGGCTTAAGTTGACCAATCCGTAAAATGGGGAGTCTTCACCTAGATCATGCAGGAATTCCTGCATCATATCTTTTGGGATATCAAACCACTCGAACCATTCGGTATAGCTGTCCTGGAAACCGCCATACAGTCTGGTGTATTCGTGATCCAGGATCATACTCAGGAAGTTTTCAACCAGGACCCGGTAATCATCGCTGTTCAGGCATTTTTTCCAGGCCCTCAAGACCTTAGCAGCGGCCGGCCATTCAGGGAGGGAAACAATATACTTCCGCATTTCCTGAATACTTACCTTCAAGGGGCTTCTTTCATTCTGTATTATTTGCAAGGCCTTGAGGCTGTCAGGGTTGGATGCTACTTCAGCGCGTTTATGAAGCAGGCCAAGAAACACGGAATCCAGCACAGGAGAATCACAGAATTCGGATATGATTTCGTCCAGAACCTTGTAGTTATCCAGGAAAGGCACATCCCGGAAAAACATGTACCAGTACTCAAAGGCGGTTGAAATTATGGATTCATTGCTCAGTTGCATTTTTTTGCACAAAGAAGCAATTTCCCGAAGGTTTGAAGAGTATTCCAGTACAATCTCAACAAAGGCTTTTTGGGCATGTGCTTGTCCAGAACTGAAAAAAAGATCACTGATGTACTCCAGGAAATCCCCAAGACAGGCCTCAATCTGTTGCATCCTGGACTGCAAAAGGATCATCCTTTCCCGAGGGGTCCATACATCGTATTTAAGAATCGCCGGGATGATATCAAGGTTTCGCTCTTTGTTCCTGCCGGCTGTCGACAAGACCTCGAGCTGTTTTTCTACATGGCTGGGAAGCTCAGGTGTTGATCCAGGCAGATAATGTCGCAAGACATAAGATGCTTTTTCCTGCCACGACCGGCCCATGAGGTGGTACCCAAGGGTTAACATGGCCCGGCCCATGACTAATACCGCGGGATGACTGCTGGCTGTAAATCCATTACGAATAAGGTAGTTCTTGATTGCTTCTGGATTATTGAAACTCCGGGGCTTAGAGTAAAGAATATGCATTGTTTCTGCGAGCAGGCGCAGATTATTAAGTTCAACAGGGTTATACCCGAAATTTCCGGAGCAATATTTATGAAGATCCTGGAAATTTTTTTTAAGCTGGGTAAGGGGTTTGACTGAATCGGTGTAGAAATTTTGCCTGCGCAGTTTTTCAAACTCATTTCCGGCGCGGGCCGCCAGGGCAAGGTGCTTTTCATTCTTCCTGGCCCGGGTCAGGCTGCCTTCAACATACATGCTCAGGGCTGATGTTTGTTCTGATAGCATGTCCCTGAGTCCCCGGGCCAGTTTTGCAAAGGGGTCCGGCAGAGGGGCTGGAAGACTGTCGAGCATTCCAGGATATCCCCGGCCGTGATAAATATCCAGCATGGACTGCACCACCTGGAGGCAGTTGGTGTTTTCGGTGCTTAATTCAGGAGCCTGCACCATCCCGGAATATATTTCCTCCACGATCTCTATCTTCTGGGATTTGAATACTGTTTTCAGCAGAAGGTTGTAAACCGCCGGGTTCCAGTATAAAGCCGCCTGACCTTTGACGGCATAGTCCCACTGGCGATGGTACAGGGTGATGAATTCTTCCCAGGCCTCTTTTTTCCAGTAGCCCAAAAGTCTTGCTTCGAGCTTTTTGACAGGAGGCTTGATGGACTTGCCTTTTTTGGTGCGCTTGCCTTTTTTGGCCATTATTCTTCCCTGTCCTGCAATTCATCCATGTAATCCACCAGAGCTTCTTCAGCCTCGTCTACGGCGTCTTCGTCATCTCTCTGCAAGGAGGTTTCATAATGCTTGATAAGGGAGCTCAGTGTATTTTTCCGGGCCTCGTCGGAGAGACCTTCCAGGATTCCGCGGGCCTTGTGCAGGATATAGTTGGTGGTCTGCTGCTCCTGAAAAGGGGTTTCTTCAAAGTCATCCTCCATATCCGGTTCTGATTCCATATCCACCACCAAAAACATCTGATTCTGCCTGGAACTGTCCAGGTCCACCTCGCGCTTTACGCTGTATCCCTTTTGTTCCACCCGGACCCGGATGATGCCGTTTAGATCATAGCTGTACTCAATTTGGACCGGAGTGCCGGCAGGTGAAGGGGAAAGCTGCAGATCCAGGGCGCCTATCTGAGTATTTTCCTCGGGCACCCTGGATTCGCCCTGGTAGACTCCCACCCTTACCAGCCTCTGATAAGGTATCACAGTATAGAATAGTTCGGAGCGGGTGACAGGTATCTGGGTGTTGCGGGGAATAATGGGCACGCATTTGAGCCGCATATTCTCGATGTTTTCCAGGACCTCGGTACTCAGGGTGTGGGGGTTGACGTCAATCAGCACCTGCTGGATATGGGAGCCGCTTATGATGCCTCCCTGGATAGCGGCACCCTTGGCCACGCTCAAATCCGGGTCCACGGGGGGCATGCAGGAAGGCCCGAAATATTCTTCCAGTAGGGCTGTCACCGCCGGGATGCGGGTGGAGCCTCCCACCAGCAGCACACTGTCAATATCCCCTGCTGACAGGGATGCTTCCTGCAGGGCTCTGTCCATCTCTTTCCTGGTGGTTTGCAGGTATGGAAAAATCATGGACTGGAATTCATCCCGGGTGATCTCCAGGGAAAGATCTATATCATGGTTGGCGGGGTTGGGTATCAAAGTCTCCTGGATGGTGGTGAAAGGATGGGAAGACAGGGTGATCTTGGCCTTTTCCGCTGCATCCTTCAGCCGGGCCAGGGCAGGGCGGTACTGGCGCAGGTCTGTGCCGTGGTTTTGCATGATCTGCTCCAGGCAGAGGTTGACAATGGCCTGGTCAAAGTCGTCTCCACCCAGGCGGGTATTTCCAGTGCTGGCCAGGACTTCGCTCAGCTCCCCAAGGCGCAGCACTGAGACATCAAAGGTCCCGCCTCCCAGGTCGTAAACCAGTACAAGACTTTCGGATTTATCCGATCTCTGCGCTGAATCCATATGGTTGTAGAAAAGCGAGGCTGCGGTGGGCTCGTTTATTATGCGCTCAACCTTCAGGCCGGCGGCCTCACCGGCTTTCTGGGTGGATCTGCGCTGGGCATCGGTGAAATATGCCGGTACTGTGATGACCACGCTTTCAACCTCTTCCTGGCATATTTCACCGGCCTGATTCTTGAGATACTCCAGAATGTACGAAGATATGTCTTCGGGGGTGTACTCCCTTTCCTGGATGATGATTTTCTCGCTGGTGCCCATTATGCGCTTGACTGAACTAACTGTGGTTTCAGGATGCAGAACTTCACGGTTCTTGGCCCTGGAACCCACGATGGTTTCAGCCGGATCAAAACTCACCACCGAAGGCACCAGGAGCGAACCATGTATTGAAATAACTTCGGGCTTGCCCTGGTTCAGGCGTGAAATGCAGGAGTTGGTGGTGCCAAGATCTATGCCGAAAATTGTTTTCATAAAGCTTCCTCTGTTTCTATTTGATTGATATTATTACATAAACTGCAGGTGGTTACCTGAACACGTCCGTCTCGATATATGTTGGTCCCTGGAAGTGATGATCAGGTGTATTATCCTGATGAGAGGGAGGCCTGTTTATTACCACCACGGCCGGTCGGGTTACCCGGCCCGCGACGACCAGACCCGGGCGGACCAACTCCAGAACAGTGTTTTCAGGGTGTTCCGGGTCATGACGGGTATCGCAGGCATGGTGCCGGGTGTCGTCAAACTTTTGTTTGAGATCCAGGATGGGCTCGATGTCCATTTCCTTCAACAGTGCTGTGTATCTGGCCCATACATGGTTCAGGGCCTGATCCGATTCGTAATTGCGAAGATAATAAGTTGCCAGGCTGTCAGTGACGCTGGTTACAGCCTCCATGGGTAGAGAGGCATTCATCCGGTCCTGTATCCTGTCCAGCTTGGATTCCAGTTCCTGCAGTCTGCGCTCCAGGTTCTGAGCCTGCCTCCTCTCCCGTTTCTGCAGGTTGCGAAGCATTTCCTGGATGAGCTGCAAGTCAGTGGGTTCCTCGGTCTCCTGTTCTTTCACAGGACTGCTTTTAAACAGCCCGGAAATCTTTGACCAGATCGACATGTGCTTTCCTTGGGTGATGTTTTGAAGTTTTACGGTATGTACGGATGCTGTCCGGAGTATTTTTCCTGGAGTGTCCCCAGTTGTCTGTATCCCTCGTAAAGTATGATGCCTGCGGCATTGGACAGGTTCAGACTGCGCACTTGTCCCCAGATGGGTATTCTGACCAGATGGTGGGCCTGAGAGGTGATTTTTTCCGGCAGTCCCCAGGTTTCGGGGCCAAAAACCAGGTGATCCAGGCTGGAGAAACAATGCTCTACATAGCATGAGCCCTTCCGGGCACT
Source organism: Desulfonatronospira sp. (assembly GCA_003563255.1). Classification (GTDB taxonomy): domain Bacteria; phylum Desulfobacterota; class Desulfovibrionia; order Desulfovibrionales; family Desulfonatronovibrionaceae; genus Desulfonatronospira. Next base: position 4,968 of record PWSL01000423.1, read on the forward strand.
GGTCATTACCAGTTTGTGCCGGGTTTTCAGGCTCTGTTTGTACTCTTCCCAGTTTTTCCACACTGTAATCTTTACGTGGTCCCAGTAATCCAGGCCGGCCCGTTTAAGATGCCTGTCATCCAGGCTGAAGCCCAGGGGGCCGACCAGGTGCAGCGGCGTCGAGGTGGCGGCGCACAATCGGGCAATGGACCCGGTATTGGGAGGAATCCGTGGCTGATACAAGACTAGCTGCATTATACTTCGAAAAGCATTTCCAGGTCATCCCGGGTAAGGGCTTTCCAGGCATTCTGTCCGGGGATAACTGCTTCCGCCACTCCCTTTTTCTGTTCCTGCAGCTTGAGTATTTTTTCCTCAACCGTGTTTTCGCAGATCATCTTGTAAGAAAAGACCTGCCTGGTCTGTCCTATGCGGTGAGTCCTGTCCGTAGCCTGGTTTTCCACAGCCGGGTTCCACCAGGGATCATAATGGATGACATAGTCGGCAGCGGTCAGGTTGAGTCCGGTACCCCCGGCCTTGAGTGAAATCAGGAACACCGGAATGTCGGGATTGTTGTTGAACAGGTCCACCTGCTCCAGGCGGTCCTTGCTTGAACCATCCAGGTAGGTGTGCGGGATGTTGTTCATGTTCAGCCAGGACCTGATGATGTGCAGCATCTGGACAAACTGTGAGAATACCAAAACCTTGTGTCCGTCCTCAATAATATTGGTTGTCAGATCCTTGAAGGCCTCGAACTTGCCCGAGGGGATATTGTTGTTGACATCGGGCATGTTCAGCTTGAGAAGTCTGGGATGACAGCAAATCTGTCTGAGCTTCAACAGGGCGTCCAAAATGGACATCTGGCTGGCTGAAATGCCTTTTTCGTCCACCCGCTGCATGACCTGTTCCTTGAGTTTTTTGGCCACGCCGGTGTACAGGTCCAGCTGATCATCCATAAGGGCGCTGTAGTAGACGTTTTCCACCTTGGGTGGCAGTTCTTTGGCCACCTCGGACTTGGTCCTGCGCATTATAAACGGTTTTACCCGGTTGCGAAGGTAATTGAGGCTTTCTTCATCGCCATCTTTTATCGGTTTTACAAAACCTTTCTGAAAGGCGTGCTGAGATCCAAGGAAGCCAGGCATGAGAAATTCAAACAAAGACCATAGTTCAAGAAGGTTGTTTTCAATTGGGGTTCCCGAGAGGCATAGCTTGAAATCAGCCTGGATCTTACGTACGGAACGGGCGGTGATGGTATTGGGGTTTTTGATGTTTTGGGCCTCGTCCAGGACGATGGCATTGAAGTTATATTCTTTGAGTTCCTCCAGATCCCGGCGCAGCAGGGCGTAAGTGGTGACGACAAGGTCGGAATTATTTATTTCCTTGAACATGCCCGAGCGCCTGGAGCCGTAAATGACCAGCCGGCGCATGGAGGGTACGAATTTCTGGGCCTCACGTTCCCAGTTGGTCATAACCGAGGTGGGAACAACTATCATGGAGGGGCCTTTTTTGCCGTTTTCTTTGAGTTTCTGCAGAAATGCCAGGGTCTGGATGGTTTTTCCCAGGCCCATTTCGTCAGCCAGTATGCCTCCAAAACGGTACTCGTGTAAAAAGTTGAGATAGCTCAGGCCCTGCTGTTGATAAGGTCGAAGTTCGGCATTCAGGTTGTCAGGCGGAGGCAGTTGCCTGACCTCTTCAAAGGAATGTATCTTTTCGCGCAGTTCATTCCAGAAAGAATCAGCCTGGACATTGTCTATATCCTCCAGGATGTTTTCCAGCATGGGGACTTCGTGGTTTTGAAACTTCTTTTTGGGGGCCTTTTGGGGATCCAGGCCCATGGTCTGCAGCTTGTGTTCCAGCTTTCTGATCCAGGATTCGGGGAGGCTTGTGTATGAGCCGTCCTTGAGCTGGATGTAGCGCTTGCCGTTGATCCAGGCCTTCCAGATTTTTTCGATGGGCACCCGGATGTCGTCGTACTCTACATTTATATCCAGGTTGAACCACTTATCGTCCTTGGATGCCTCTACTCTGGCAACCACTTGGGGGGGGCTCAGACTCACTCGGTATCTGGTCAGGTTTTTTTCGCCGTAAACCCTGTACCGGTTCACCAGCTTAGGATATGAATCAAGCAGAAATGTGATGGCTTCTTCAGGTTCCAGAAACCACATATTGTTGTTCCTGGATTGAAAACCTATGTTCTGCAGGGTGGACAACAGCACTTCTTCCTTGTCCTGTTCTCTGCGTACCAGGAAAGACTTGCCTTCAAACTGGTAACTGCCGGTCTGAAGGTCCTGGTTCGGACCGTTCAGGGTGACCTCTCCATGCTCGGTTTCGTAAACGTTTTGTATCTGGAGGGTGAGAAGGCTGCCTTCCTCGTCCAGGTAGAGCTTGGGGTTGCATTTCGCAGGCACAAAAATTGGAGACATACGTTCCAGAAATTCCTCCTGGCCGTAAAGGTCCGAGGTATGAATTCTGGTCCAGACCCGGTCCAGGAACTCTGATATTTCACTGTGAGGGATTACAGGATTGTCAGAAACAAGCTCCTGCACCAGGGAGGGGTTAAGACCGGTCTGCACTGGGTAAAAGCTGTTTTTCCAGCAGACCCACAATGGAAGCTGACCATAAAAATTGACCCTTTCTCCTGATATGGAAAAAGGCAGCTTGCCTTCACGCCCAAGCAATATCTCAAAGCCCAAACCTTCACTGGAAAGCCTGGGGCTCAGATGCAGACGCATGGGCGTAGTTTCCACACGGACCGGTTGCTCGGTGTCCTCCCAGAAAAGGTAGTACTCGTTTTTAATGGACCAGAAAAACCAGGTCATGAGCCCGGCAGGGATTTCAACCCGGTGTCCGAAATAATCCAGGGAATAACCTATCTGGGTGATTACATCCGGAAGTTGGGGGGAGATTTCACACCAGTTGGGGTTTCGAATTATCTGTTCCAGGGTAATGGGATTAAGTACCGAGGAGAGCCCGTTTTTATTCTGCCTGGCCCGGTAAAATTCCACCTGAAGACGTTCCGGTTCAGGAAAAAACCTGTATACAAGGTAATGCAGGCCGGGCTCGGGTTCCAGTTCGGTGGCGAAATACATGCGAAATGTGTGACGCCAATCAGATTTGGTAACGGGTGTGTCTTCACCCGTTTCTTCCCTTAAACCGGCAAGAAATTTGAGGGCTGTAGCCCCGATATGTTTGCAGATCCCGGTAAAGGACTCGGAGCAGTTGCAGTGGAAATTGATGGCTTCACTATCCAGGTTGAGCCCTATCTCGGAGTTGTAAACCTGAAAGTCTTCTCCCTGAATTCTGCCTTCCAGATCAAGGTAATGGTCTCTAAGGTTGACATTGATCTTGTGAAGGCCGTTTTCTGAATATAGTTCATGGGCATTTTCAAGGATATATTCAGGGATGTTGTCGTGAATAAATTTCTGGATAATACTCTGGGCTTTTTGTTCTTCTGGGCTTATCATCAGCTTGTTTCTCTCCTGATAATGTCTTTTAGTATATCTGAGTCGAGCTGTCTGCAGGTAACGCATGGGGCTGCCAGTCCTCATGCATGCAGGGCTCTTCCTCCAGTCTTACAGTATCTGTCCAGCGATTTCAAGGATTGCAAGGAAATCTGGGTCAGTTCCGCACCTACTTGGAAAAAATATCGATACTCTGCTTATACTTACAGAGAAACCAAGCAGTTGCCTGTCCCCCCAACATGAAAGCAGAGATTTCTTTTTTCTTGTTCCCAGGCTGGAGCCTGGGAACGAGATGTAACCAGGAACCAGGAACGAAGAACCAGGAACCGATTTTTAACGACCAACATGATTGTTTGAAATTTGGGCTAAGCGCCTAACGCGGGCTATGCCCACAACCCAGATAAGATAAGAGTTTTTAGCCCACAGATCACACAGATTGACACAGATAAAAGAGATTGAAGAAGCATGTTTTTTCCTTGCGGGAATAAGACCCCAGTGAAACCCTGCTGCGCA
>PWSL01000219.1 GCA_003563255.1 Desulfonatronospira sp.
GGCTGATGCCTTTTCCTTGCGGGTCCTGCCCCGTGAAACAACGCTGAAAGCGTTCCTGCGGAGCAGGGTTTCACTGGGGTCTTATTCCCGCAAGGAAAAAACATGCTTCTTCAATCTCTTTCATCTGTGTCAATCTGCCTGCCCGGTGAAATAGACAAAGTCTCTAGCGCAGTGGATTTCACTGGGTGTGGTCTGTGGGCCAATAACTCTTTTCTTATCAGGGTTGCGGGCAAAGCCCGCGTTAGTTGAGAACCTTGTCTACCAATTGATCAAACTCTTCCACTGAGTTGACACGGTGTGTTTTTTTGAAGAGCATATTAAGGATATCTAAGGATTGAATGGATTTAATCTTTTCAGATAATGATTGTCCAACCACATCAAATTTTTCAGTTAGATTTTCAATGATAAACTGTTGAGCTTTTTTGATTTCACCTTGCTGCTCCCAGTAAGGTTTTCTTGTTCGCTCCACTCTTTCTTCTATTTCTCGTGCTGCTACACCTATCATTTCCTCACCCCCTGAAAAACGTTTGGTATGCTCAAGCAATCTTTGCTCTGGAATAGCACCAGATGCAAGAATGTATCTGACAACAATAAACAGGTAATCAGTCAGTTTATCGTTGTCGGGCAATTTCTCCAAAAGGTCATAAATGTCTTGAATCTTGGTATCCAGCTCAGGATAATATATATATTTCAAGAGCAGATGAAATATCTCCATTATGGTGGTCGTCTTGAATGAAGCTTCATCCATCTGCCCGATATCGTGCAGAATATTCTGGAATTGGGGAATGAAATCCTTGAAATGGTTTGATGGCAGCTGAAAAAGGTCCTCAAACTGAACCCTGAAATTCCACCTTTTATAACCATGTTAAATAACCACCGGGACAATAATTGGCAAGTGCTGGTCAAGTTTACCATCCACCAGAAGCCGCATCCATTTCTGTACCTGGTAATTCAGGGTCTGAAGTCTGGTAAACCTGTAAGGTTTGCTTTTATGTTCAAAAAGGAAATACAGCTCTAACTAATGGATTCTATTTATGAAATATAGCTTGGCTACCACATCTGAATAAAATTCTTCGAATTCCTCAGACAGATAGCCCTCTATATCAATCTCAATAATGGTCAGGTCCAGGTGCTTTTTGATTTCATCTGGCACATAGTGCTGGATGAAGTCCCGGACAAACTCTTCTCTGCTGAAGAAACTCTTAAAACAAAGGTCGTGTGGATTGGGAATATTCTTGCTCATATGTAACGTCTACCTGTACCAGGTTGTTTTTGCAAGATATATTTGAATCAGTCCGAGATTGTAACAGTTTAGCCCTTTTTAAGAAAAGCAGGGGACAGGCACCCCCAAACCTTTTTCTGAAGGATGATTGACAGGTTAAAAAAAGTGCGGGGAGAGCCAGTCCCCATGCCACATGCAAATGGCTAAACTGTTACCCGAGATTGAAAAAAATATCCAGATAATCCTTGTCAGTGTCCTTGATAGGTAAGCCGGGCAGAGCATTACGGGAAATGACGCATCAAGCTCCATGACTGCCTGCTTTGATGCAGGTCACTTGAAGCTTTGCTTCTCCAAACGCTTTTGCCACAAGAAAAAACCGCTTGTGTCACAGTACAGGATCTTGATGATGGTCCGCTGCCTGTTGCAGATGACAAACAGATGTCCGGAAAAGGGGTCATGCTCCAACTGAGCCTGGACCATGATGGACAACCCGTCTATGGCCTTGCGGTGGAGGATAAGCCTGAGCCAGTAAAAAAATAAGTGCCGGACTGTCCCCTGCGTCTTAAAAAAAAGAGCTGAACTGTTACCTTCTCTTAAAATTCATACATGTAAAGGATGATGGAAGACCTGGTGATTTCACCGGTCAGGACAGAATCCTGGACCACAGGCAGAAATCCGGTTTCAGAGCCGGCCATGAGCTCCAGGGCCTGCCTCACGGTCTGGTCAGGGGTTATTGTCTGGAGGTTTCTGTTCAGCATGGAAGTAACCGGCTGTTGCCACTGTTTCTGATTTTTGATTTTGTCCAGGAATTTTCTGCTGATCATTCCTAAGAGGACTGAATTTTCATCCACAACAGGTGCTGCTGAACGCCCTGATTCTACAAGCATCTGATCAGCTTTTTTCAGGGTGTCAGAACAAGACAGAACTCCTCTGGCCGGGGTCATGAGCTGTTTAACCAGAGGTTCGGAAATCTCGGTGCTGTTGATGATTTCAGCCAGCTCTTCCCGGACCTGTTCCACATCAGCCTTAAGAATGGCTGATCCTGCTCCTGGATGACCTCCTCCTCCCAGTCTGCGCATCAACGCGCCGATGTCCAGCTCACTGGCGCTGCCGCGGCCGATAACCGCGGTTTTGCCGGCATTCATGGGAAAAATACCGAAAGCAGCGTCCAGCCCCTTGATGTCCTTGAATTTGTTGACCACAGAAGGAAGCATGTTCAGGCCTTTATCCACCTGCTGGACGCATATTCCAATATTCAGACTGCCCGCGGACATTATATCAGATTCAGACAGCATCCTGCTGAACAGGTCAAGATGTCTGCTGTCCAGAGAGGCTTCCATATAGGCGGAGACCACATTCAGATCCGCGCCGTTTTCCAGCATGAAAGCAGCCATGGCCGCATCTCTGGGGGTGGTTCCTGGAAAGGACAGGGAACCGGTGTCATCATAAATGCCAAGCAAAAAAAGAGTGGCATGCACAGGGGAAAAGGCCAGGTCTTTTTTCCGGATTTCTTCCAGAAGAATGGTAACAGCTGCTCCTGTTTCCTCCTTGCAGACTGTCCCGGCTTCAATGCCTGACTGTCCCATGTGATGATCCCAGAGATCTATCTTCAGGTCTGTTTTTCCGGACAGTTCCTGCATGTTGTCCAGTCTCTGCCAGCTGGATGTGTCAGTGACCACCAGATGATCAATATCTGAAAGGTCAATGCTTTTTCTGGATACAAGCCTGAGCATGTCCCAGTGCACTGCCAGAAACTCTTTGACCATGGGCGATATCTGAGCGGGCATCACCCGTATATGCCCGGGATAGAGAAAAGAGGCTGCCAGCATGGAGGCCAGGGCGTCGAAATCAGAATTGGAATGAGTGGTTATGATTTTCATGTTGTTTTGCTTCGGTCAAAACAAGGGACAGGCAGCAGACCTGATCCTGACAGGGCATGCCGGAGGCGGCCATGGCCTGGAATATTTTAGGGATGTTCAAAATACCAATATGCCGTTTAGTGACCTAACCCTTGAAAGCCTGTTACAAAAAACAAGAATGTTTAGACAGAATTAACAGTATGGATTGCCTTTTGGCCTGGCTTCAGCATGTCACGCCTGTGGCGTGATTAAATTGCTCGCAGAGCAAGCCCGAAGGGCATTAAACTGGGAGCCAGGACAAAAATATTTTTATCTTAATCCATCTCTTAATCCTGCCTGCCCCGAAAAATGACCTTCCGGTTTTGGCAAATACAGCAAACACAGCCTGCAGTCCGAAATCAGATTATAGACTTAAACATTATTCTTGGCAATTATTTTTAGCCTGTTCCTGCCCCTGTTGTTAAACCCTTTGAGAAAGCAACCCTTTACTGGATCGCTAGTAACCATTCAGGGGGGCAGATACCGGCCAGGGGACATTCCCCGCGACACCTTTCCTGCAAAAATAAATAAAAACTACAAATGCTAAGTTGTGTGAACCTGCACAGATAGTACTTAGCGGGGACAGTCCCCTGGCCTTGTGCCAGTTATCAACACCGAGGATCCCCTGAACGGTTACGATCGCTATGATTCTATCTGGGAAATGTGCCGGAAACCTGGGCGAATGAATGTTCCCCCCTGCAGTTTGAATCTCAACATAGAAGCATTGTCGAGTCCCCAGCCGGTTTCACTGTAGCCTTATGATTCTGTTACCTCAGAGGGATGCACCCTTGTACGCTTACGTTGGAATCTCTGTATTTCAGAACTTGCTGTCTGGCTGACCGGTTTTACTCTGCTTGATCCTGCCTGTTTTTTTGAGTAAAAAAACTTCCTGATTATCAAACATATCCGGCAATGGTTAGAATTCTGGTGCCAGTAATCCTCACCGAGGACCCCCCTGAATGGTTACTGGTGATCAATGCAGGCTATATCGGCAAAAGTGCCTGTCCCCGGTGGCCGAGGCGATAATTTACACAAAGTGCCGCTGTAGTGTTACTGTCAGTCATGTATTTTTAACTCTCACAGTAAAGGAACAGATGCCAAATATATTTCAGGACCTGTCAGCTGATCTCAAGCCAAGGGTCTTTTTTCCGGCCGTGAGCATTGGTCTTATCCTGGGCCTGCTGGTTGTTATTCTGGAGATATCCTTTGCAGCCATGATATTTGCCGGTGAATTGAGTCACCTGGCCATCAGGGGAGCCGGCCTGACCCTGTTTGGCGGTTTTATTTGCTGTCTGGTGGTGGCTTTGACCAGTTCATTTAAGTCCAGCATCAGCGTAGCCCAGGATGCTCCAGCTGCCATCTTCTCCGGAGCTGCCGCCGCCATGGCCGCCCAGACCCTGACCGGTACCGGTGATATGTTCATGACCATTGTGGCCGGGCTTATGCTTTCCACCCTGCTGACCACTGTATTTCTGTTTCTTGTGGCCAGATTCAGGCTGGTCCATTTTTTCAGATATATACCCTATCCGGTTATCGGCGGGTTTCTGGCCGGTTCCGGATGGATTCTCAGTACCGGCAGCCTTGAGGTCATGCTTGGAGCCAAGCTGGATTTGCTGAATCCAGGAATGCTTCTGGGTGCTTCATCTCTGGTTCTCTGGCTTCCGGGCACTGCGCTGGCTGTAGTTCTTTTCAGCGTCCTCAGAAAATTTTCCCATTTTACCATCCTTCCTGCCGCCTTAATCCTGGGAGTGGCGGTTTTTCATCTTGCCCTTTTTCTTGCTGACATCTCCCTGGACCAGGCCAGGGAAGCCGGACTTCTGTTTGAAGCCCTGGGCACTGGCGGGCTGTGGCCGGTTTTCTCCTGGTCGGACATGACCACTGTCAACTGGCAGGCAGTGTTTTCTCAATTGCCTGTGCTTTTGACCATTCCCTTTATTGCCCTGATGGGGCTGCTTCTGAACATGAACGGTATTGAGCTGGCCTCAGGCAGAGAAATCCACATGAACAGAGAAATCATGGCCAACAGCCTGGGCAATTTTCTGGCCGGTCTGGGAGGATCTCATGCCGGGTACAGCGCCCTGAGTCTTTCCATGCTGGGTTTAAAAACAGGAGCCTACTCAAGAATTGTGGGTCTGACCGCGGCTGTAGTGATGGGGTTGACCCTTTTCTGGGGCGGTTTTCTGGTTTCAATTTTCCCCAAAGCTGTTCTTGGAGGTTTTCTCATGCTCCTGGGATTTTTTTTCCTCTGGGACTGGGTGGTGGAAAGCAGAAAAAAAATGGTCTGGTCGGATTATCTCATTGTCCTGGTCATTCTGGTTATTATTGCCTGGCTTGGATTTTTTCAGGGAGTCATGCTGGGTATTCTTCTGTCGGTTATCCTTTTTGTGGTCAGGTTCAGTCAGGTCCCTGTGCTGAGAAATGCTTCCTCAGGCCTTAATATCCAAAGCTCCAGAGTCAGACCTCTGCCTCATAAAAAAATTCTGCTGGAGCAGGCGTCCAGAATCAGGGTTTTCAGGCTGTCAGGCTATCTTTTTTTCGGGTCTGTAAATTCTCTGGTGGAAAATATTGATAAACAGATGCAGGGTGGTTCTGATAAATATTTTGCGGTCATGGATTTTTCTGATACCACAGGTGTGGATGTATCTTCTGTAAGCGCTTTTGTCAGGCTCATGAACAGACTTGGAAGTTACGGAGCAGAGGTGGTGTTCACCGGTGCTTCTCCGCTTTTTCTGTATCAGCTGAACCAGCACCTGGGCCTGCTGCACAGTCATGAGCACTTTAAATCCTTTCCAGAGCTTGACCATGGGCTGGAATGGGCTGAAGACAGGATCATTGAAGAGCAGTTAAGGCTTTTTGAAACAGGCGAAGACATCCATGCCCGGACCAGGCTGTTTGACTGCGTTGCTGATGAAATGCTCTGCAGGCTGGAACAGCTGGAACAGGCTGAAAAGGTTATGCATCAGCTGGATGATTATGCCGGCCATCTGCAGCTGGAAACAGACCAGGTGCTCATCAGACCTGGAGAGAAAGCAGGAGGAATTTACTGGATCCAACAGGGAAAGGTCCATGAAGTTCATCATGACGGGGTGAAGGAGATTTCAGGGGCTGAGTTCGGGCCTGGTGATGTCATCAACCTGAAGGGTTTTTTTCAGGATACACCGGTTCCCGGACTTTACAAGGCAGGATCAGCCTGCAGGATATTATATTTCAGCCGGGAAAACCTGAATTCTCTCCAGAAACATCATCCGGCAGGGGCTGCAATGCTTTACTCGGTCCTGCTCAAATCTGTGACTGCTCAGCCAGGTATTTGAGCGGCTGAATAGAGGCAGCGCCTGAACTGGACTATATTTTTCCGCCCTGGACGGGGGCCTCAGGCCTGTTTTACTGCCGGCTGCCAACTTTTCTGTCGTCTGGTGCCAACTTTTTTCCAGGTTTTCTTTCAGACCACTCCCTGAAAGTCTGGTTTGAGCGTTCTTGACCAGGGGAAGGACCAGCACCTTTTTAACTGCTGCGCCATGACGCCTGTGAGCTCGATCCGTACGGCCCCGGCCACTGGTATCACCAAGCAATTTCCAGTTGGAAGCCAGATAGCAGCCTCGTGTGAAAACGCTGCCTGTCTACAAGAGTCTCCACCAGCAATGGTTCAAGACCATAACTGCTCAAAAATGGCTGCCCTGGAATTATAAAGACAACCTGCCCAGCCAGTAACCATTTGCCCCCAACCCGGATACCCGACCTTTGCCCTGTAACTTTCATGCCTCCAAGGCAAAGGTCTGGCCAGGTATGTACCTGCCGACCTCTCTTAAGCTGCTCACTGCGCATCCAAGCCCACCCGCCAACTGGTTCCAAAATTTTTTTGCACTTACGCAGTTCTGCCGGAAGGACACCAGGAAAGGGACGCCAGGTGCACATTGTCCTGACTTCGGGCCAGGTCCATCATGGCTTCGGTAAATCCGGACTGGCTGAAGAAAACATAGTGTTTTTCAGAGGCGTCCGGCAAAGGAACGTTTTGTGCCTTTTCCATCAATTGCCGGTAAACATCTGCATCCACAGGTGCGGCAGTATACTTGCACTCACCTAATACAGCATGCTCCCGGTTCTCAGTGACGCCCAGAAGATCTATCTCCACATCCTTGTCCCACCATCTGCCTGCCTGGATCAGCTTAATATGCGGCGATTTGACAAGCCCCTTCTGCATAAGCCGCTGCCTGCATATGTCTTCGTACACAAAACTGACATGACTTGACCTGAATTGATCTTTGATCTTTTTAATAACTACTTCAGTGCTCTCAATCTCCAGGTAGCTTCTATAGGGATGGACGAATCTGAACCAGAAACTGATGAAATTGTCTGTAATTCGATACAGGCCTTTTTTGCTTTTTTCCGGGTTCTTTTCAGTGATGGGAACTTCTCTGACAATGAGATCCAGTTCCTGCAGGGTTTTGAGATATTTTGTCAGCCCGGACTGGTTCATGCCCAGGGCAGAGGAGATCCTGCCCAGCTTTCTGTTGCCGGCTGCAATGGTTTTGATCAGGGAAAAGTAAGTTCCAGTTTCGCCGAATTCTTTTTCCAGTAAAAAAACCGGCTCTTCAAATAAAAAGCTCTGCCTGGACAGAATATTTTTTTCTATGGCCTGGAAGATATCCGCGGCTGGTGTAAACAGTTCAATATATTTGGGCACCCCTCCGGTCACAGCATAGTACTCGATGAGGTTGATGCGCTCAGGGTGTTTGAAAAAGAGTCCATAATCCTGATATGCAATCTGATCCAGCCTGATCTGTCCGGTCCGTCTTCCATACAGGGGACTGGAATAGGAGAGAGCCTGCTCCACCATCATGCCCACGAGAGAGCCGCAGAGGATGACCATGGACCTGGATCCGGCCAGCATCTGATCCCAGATTCTCTGGAAAATGGAAGGAAAAGATGTCCGGGCCTTGCCCAGGTATTGAAATTCATCAATGGCAATGATCTTCTTTTTTTCCGGCTGGTGCTCATTAAGCACGGAAAAGATTTCATCCCATTCCAGAAGGACATCTTTTTTAAGTAAGGTGTTATGTGTGAAATCCGAGACTGCGTGTTGAAAGTTTCTCCTGTTTTCCCGTTCTGATTCCTCTGTAGCCAAAAAATAAAAAGCGTTTTTTTCCTGAATGAATTGCTTGATCAGGGTGGTTTTGCCTATCCTTCTGCGACCATAAAGGATTACCAGCGAGGCCCTGTCCTGAGCAAACTCATCCTCAAGGAATTGAATCTCTTTCTTTCTACCAATAAAAATTGACATTTAGACATTATATTTTACAAAGTTACGTCTGTCAATTATAATAATTCATTTTATTATAAAATTTTTTATTTTTTTCCCATGGACAAATGACCCTGACAAGGAAAGCCTGGCCTGGTTTGATCATACTGGCGAATACAAATATCTTGACCCCCAAGCCCGAAACGCATTATATGATAAGTACGATACGAAATATTCTAGCGATTTAAGCAGGCGGGATTGAGCCGCCACAGCTAAAAATTTGAGGTAGAACCTATGAGCGATGAATACGACAGCCCTTGGAAAATAGCACTGGAAAGATATTTCCCGGAATTTATGGAGTTCTATTTTCCTGAAATTTTTGCTGACATTGACTGGGGTTCAGGGTATGATTTTCTAGACAAGGAACTACAGCAGGTGACCAGGGATGCTGAACTCGGACGCAGGCATGTGGACAAGCTGGTGCGGGTACGCAGGTTGAGTGGAGATGAAGGCTGGGTATGCGTA
>PWSL01000007.1 GCA_003563255.1 Desulfonatronospira sp.
GGACTGGCTCTTCCGGGACCCGCTTGTCCCAGAAAATGAGATATTTTAAGCACAAAATGATGCTCAAGTGGGTCCCGGAGTGCCTGTCCCCTGCTTTCATTAAAAGCGCTAAACAGATACAATACACGAAGTGTAGGCGCAGCCATTCAACATGGGCGAACGGGCGGTAAAGGTTTCTTTATTTCTTGGGTTGCGGGCATGGCCCGCCTTGGATCTTTCTACAAATAATTATCCCACAATTCAGATTTCGGACGGACAGTCATGCGAGTGGCTATTGTAAACTTTTCCCGGCAAAATCTGGTTTCACCCCAGGAGATTATGGCAGCTGTTCAACGCCTGCCACAGGAGCATTACGCCAAGATCAAGATAATCCGGTATGACCCTGAGCGAAGTCTGGCTCTGGAAATGGCCTATATCAACAACAATCCCGAGTCTCTGCGGGCCAGGGGTACATACCTGCACGACTGGGAGAGCTCAGACTCGGTAGTGGTTATTTATCCCTTCAAAACAAGGGATGTTTTTTTTCACACCCTGTACCATGAGATCGGGCACCACGTTTTTTTCCGGGTCCTGGACCAGAGTCTGCGGGATGAATGGTTCGCCCTGCGCAGGGTCGAAAAAGGCTTTGTTTCAAAAAGGGCCCGCAAGGACGCTCGAGAGGATTTTGCGGAAACCTATTCCTGTTTGTGTTTCAGATGCCGACTTCTTAATCATGCCCCTCAAAAAGCTGACTTCATGCTCAGAAAAGTTTTCAGAAGAGTACCTGCAGCAAGGCGATACGTATAGCCTGTTTGCCATTGTCAGCCCTTTTGGAGAATATGCACCTCTCTAATTGTCTTCCCCTATTTGATAATAGTTCTTGCTAAGAGTTGAGGGCATGGTTATTAAACAATCTGAACATTTTTTGTGGGCTTTTTATAGGTAACAGAAGTTTTCTCATTGCCGGAGGTGCTATGAACAGAAAAAACAGATGGTTGAACAAGAAGGGGGTGTCGCTGGATTCATCCCTGACGCGCAGGGATTTTTTGAAAAGCCAGGCCGGTCTGGCAGTGCTTATGGCTGCCTCCGGGGTGGGGGTTCTGGGAAAGGCTCCAGTTTCCAGGGCCGGCGGCTATCCGGATATCGGCGTAGCCAGGGGCGGCCCGGCTGAGTCAGCCAGAGCATGTGTGGATCTCATGGGCGGCATGTCTTCATTTGTCAGTTCCGGGGACAAGGTGGTGATAAAGCCCAACATGAGCTTTGCCCATACCCCGGACCGGGCCACCAATACCAATCCCCGGGTGGTCAGTGCCCTGGCTGAGATGTGCGTGGATGCCGGGGCATCAAGGGTCATGGTTCTGGACAACACCCTGCAGTCGGCCCAGAGATGCATGGAGCTTTCAGGCATCCGGGATGCCTGTGCAGATATCCCCAATACCCGGGTAGAGACCTTTGATTCCCGTCGATTCTTTCAGGAGGTGTCCATTCCTGAAGGTGAAAGTTTTCGAAGCACCGAGGTCATGCGCGATGTTCTGGATGCGGATGTTTTGATTGCCGCTCCCGTGGCCAAGTCACATTCAGCCACCGGGGTCAGTGTTTCCATGAAGGGCATGATGGGACTCATCCGCAACCGGGGTGTGATGCACAGCCGCTACAATCTGAACCAGGCCATAGTGGACCTGTGCACCCTGCTCAAGGCGGATCTCACCGTGGTGGACGCGACCAGGGTGTTGTCCAGCCACGGTCCGCAGGGGCCGGGAGACGTCATTGAGGGTGAGCTTGTGCTAGCCTCAAGGGATATGGTGGCTGCAGACGCCAAGACAGTGGAGTTGTTTCCCTGGTATGGACGAAAGATCCGGCCAGACCAGGTGGAGCATATAAAAATGGCCCATGAGCGGGGTCTGGGCAGGATGGACCTGGACAACCTGGAGATCCAGACGGTTGATGCCTGATGAATTTCAAGAGGACCCTGCAGGCTCTAAGTCTTTTTGCTTTTATCACCCTGCTTCTGCTGGCGGCCTTTCCCCTCAGGACCTGGTTCCCCACTGATTTTTTCCTGCGTCTGGACCCGCTTGTCTTTGCAGGTACTGTGCTGGGGGCCAGGGAGTGGGCAGGAGCACTGCTGCCCGGGTTTCTGATCATCCTGGCCACTTTGTTTCTGGGGCGTTTTTTCTGCTCCTGTATATGTCCCATGGGTGTCACCCTGGATATAAGCGACCGGATTTTCAGGCCAAGAGATTCCGGCAGAAACCTGTCAGTCCAGTCACTCCTGACCCTTCGCCGGGTCAAGTACCTGGTGCTGTTTTTCATCCTGGGTACAGCCATTGTGGGAGTGTCCTCTGTATTTATTGCTTCACCCCTGTCTCTTATAACCCGCTTTTACGGGCTGGTGATTTATCCCTTTGCTGTGCATGTTCTCGACCTGGGCCTGGACAACCTGTACATGATCTACTCCGGCCTGGGGCTGCAGAGCCTGGCCTACTTCGAGCCCCAGAGCTACCGTTTTGCCACCCAGATATTTATCATGGCCTTTTTCATCCTGGTTTTTGCCCTGGTGGTCCTGGCCCCGCGCTTCTGGTGCCGCAGTCTTTGTCCGGCAGGGGCGCTTCTGGCCATTTTTTCCAGAAAGCCTCTTTTGCGCAGGAAAGTCTCTACCTCTTGTACCGAGTGCGGTCTCTGTCAGAGAAGATGTCCCATGCAGGCCATTGAGGAAGACCCGCACAGAACCAGCCACCAGGAATGTATTGTCTGCCTGGAGTGCGTGCGGGTCTGCCCGGAAAAGGCTGTGTCCTTTCAGGCGGGTTGGAACAAAGAACCCGCTGTATCCGGATTTATGCCCCAGAGACGTAAAGTAATGGCTTCGGTCCTGGGGGGCGTGGGATCGGCCCTTCTTTTGCAGACAGGCATTCGAGAGGTGCGCGGCGATATCGTCCCGGGCAATGTTACTCCGCAGTTTTTGATCCGCCCTCCCGGGGCCCTGGAAGAAGAGGATTTTCTTTCCCGGTGCATCCGGTGCGGGCAGTGCATGAAGGCCTGCCCCACCAATACCCTGCAGCCCATCTGGTTTGAGGCCGGGGTTCTGGGGCTTTTCAGCCCTAAAGCCCTGCCCAGGCGGGGACCGTGTGATCCCACATGCAACGTCTGTGGCCGGGTGTGTCCTACAGGGGCCATCAGGGACCTGCCTATAAACGAGAGGGTCTGGGCCAGGATGGGCACGGCCAGGGTGGTACGGGGCAAATGCCTGGCCTGGGCCTGGGACAGGAAATGCCTGGTCTGTTTCGAGGTATGTCCTTATGCGGCCCTGGAACTGCGCCGGGTGCCGGGCATAGATATCCCGGTGCCTTTCGTAATCCTGGAAAAGTGTTCCGGATGCGGTGCCTGCGAGTTTCACTGCCCGGTGCAGGCCCAGTCGGCCATAGTGGTGGAACCCATGAACTCTCTGCGCA
The DNA here is from genome assembly GCA_003563255.1 of Desulfonatronospira sp. Taxonomy (GTDB): domain Bacteria; phylum Desulfobacterota; class Desulfovibrionia; order Desulfovibrionales; family Desulfonatronovibrionaceae; genus Desulfonatronospira. The sequence goes on from PWSL01000007.1 coordinate 3,426, forward strand.
TGAACAAAGGTTCGTATATCGAGGAGGGCCGGGCCCAGGGCATGGTCCTGGATCCGGATCCGGACCGCGAGCGCGAACCCCCGGAAGAGATCATGCCGGACACAGAGGAACCAGATGATCTACCTCCCGGGTTTACGGACTGAGTATGATGAGTTGATGGCTAACTGGGAGCTTGCCATAAGCGGTGAAAAGCCCTTTAGTGGCTTACTGCTGAAATCTTGTCATAAAAAACAAGAAACTTGGACAGGATTAACAGGATTGGCAGGATAAGCAATCTGCGGCCGGAAGCCGCAGATTGCATTAACCATCGCCAAAGGCGAGTGATAACCTTTTGGCCTGGCTTCCGGCCAGGACAAAGATGATTTTCTCTTCATCAATCTCTTAATCCTGTTAATCCTGTCAAAAAACTCTTTTATTTATTGGGTTGCGGGCAAAGCCCGCCTTAGAATAGCTCCTTTACAGTAATGGAGGTCCGTATGAATGAGTTGTTGGATGTAGTTAGGGTAGAGCCCAATGAAAACTTTTTTCTAAAATTGGAATTTGAAAATGGAGAGGTTCGTGTTTTTGATATGAATCCTTTGCTTATGAAAAAACCATTTAACAGCCTTCAGGAAAAGAAGATTTTTGAATGTGCCACTGTTAACCATGGTACAGTTGTCTGGCCAGACGATATAGATATAGCTCCGGAAACTCTTTATGATTTTTCCAGGCCATTAAAACCCTCTGAAGAATAGGTTAAAACGGGATATTTATGATAGTAGCAGTTGCTACTTAATAAATAATTGATAGCCCAGTTGAACATTTGAGATATTGATGCATCTGCAAAAAGTCGAGAAATCAATAATTCAGAAATTAATAATTTGCATAACTCTCTGTTTTTACTGACCTCTGACGTCTGATCTCTGACCTCTGTCACGCGCCCTGCCACGCGCTTCGCGTGGTTCGCGTGACAAAAATGACCTTTTGCAGTCACATCTTCATAACCGGCTGGTAGAGTTTTTCAATGTATTCCAGTGCGGAGTTTGCCCAGAGAAACCTTTCATAATATCCTGTATACTGCAGGGCGCGAAAATGCAGCGGGTTTTGTGTGTACACCTGTCGGGCCTGGTTTACTGCTTCCAGCTGGTTGGTGAGGATTTCCCTGCGTGACGAGCCGTCAAATCCAAAGCCTGTACCCGCGGGATCGTTGTGCGGCCTGACCGTGTCCGCCAGGCCGCCGGTCCAGCGCACCAGGGGCGGGGTGGCGTGGCTCATGGACTGCATCTGGGTGATGCCGCAGGGCTCAAACAGGCTGGGCATGAGGAATACATCGCTGCCCAGGCTGATCTGCCCGGCTTTTTGGGCATCAAAAGCTATTACAGCGTACAGGTTGGGTCTGTCTGAGAGACTTTGCAGGAAACTTTCGTATTCCGGCTCTCCAGTGGCCAGCACTGCCACGTTAACCCCGGGTATATCCAGGATGTGCTCCAAAACGCTTTTGCCCTGAACTTCTTCCCTCAAAAGCCTGAACTTCTGCTCCACGGCCCGGCCCACAAAACCCAGAAGCAGACCTTCCGGGTCAGGAAAATTATTTCCCAGAGCGGCCTTCATGCGTGATTTTTCCCGGATCATGCCTTCAAACCCGGCATCATCCGGGGAAAAAGAGTATTCGAATCCGTTTAATATGCCGTGCAGCCTGTCCTGACTATCCAGGCGCGCGGCAACTTCATCAAGGCCGTTGCCGCCCTGGAAAAACCTGGACTGGTCCTGGGGCATGGTTATTTCTTTTTTATATGTGGGACTGACGGTGTTGATAGCATGGGACATCTCCATGGCCAGTCTCAAGGCGTTGACACTGTTCCATTCCCTTCGGGGATCGGTGAAGAGGCCCATCGTGTCCTGATGCCGGTCAATCTCCTGAATGTCCCAGTCCTGAATGGCCTGGCGGTGAATATTGCCCTGATAGCCAATGTTGTGGATTGTCAGCACCGTCTTCTGAGGCATGTTCATGATCTTCATCCAGCCCGGCAGGTATCCCATGACCCAGTCGTTTATGTGTACAATATCCGGGTCCTTTGCCTGGATCAGGGGCAGGCAGGCCCTGCAGAAAAAGGAAAAGCGCAGGGCGTCGTCGAAGTAAGGTATTTCCCGGCTGTATACATAAGGTGTGGAGTAATCATTCTTGAAGAGCAGGGGATGGTTGAAGGGAGCTTTGTCCGGTTCCAGGGTGTAATCAGTCTCAAAATAGGCCGGGCTTTTTAGCAGGTTTGCCGGAACCCCACGGATTTCGGTGTGCAGGATACTTATGTCCTCTCTTACGCCGTGAAATTTCACAGAGTATTCATGTTCCGGGGTCAAGGAATTCAGCCCGGGGTTTTTCTGCAGGGTCTGCCCGTAGCATGGAGTGACTATTTCTATGTCCACTCCCTGCTCTTTCAGGGCAGGAGGCAGTTCCCCGGCCACGTCGCCCACTCCGCCCACTTTGGACAAGGGCTTGCATTCTGCTGCGATATAAAGGACTTTCACTCTTCACCTTGTTATGTGTCGGTTTTACGCAAGACTGTTTTCAGCAGAGCCTGGTTCCGTCGGGTACATGGGCATCGGGCACCGCCAGGACCACTGCTCCGTTCTGGTCATGAAATCCGGTCACCAGACACTGGGACATGACCGGACCTATCTGCCTGGGGGGAAAGTTGATCACAGCTATTACCTGTTTGCCAGGCAGGGAGTCCCTGTCGTACAAGTCAGTGATCTGCGCGCTGGATTTGAGGGTGCCGATTTCCTGACCAAAATCCACCACCAGTCTAAAAGCAGGTTTTTTTGCTTCGGGAAAATCATGGACTTCGGTAATGGTTCCGACTCTGATGTCTACTTTCTGGAAGTCATTCCAGTCAATCTGGCTCATATATACCCCTGAATTATGGTGCTTATGGTTACCTGCTGAATCTGGAAGTTTTTAATAAAAAAATCAAGTTGTTTCATGCTTGTTTAAGTATTTGAAAAGGGTATTTTCATGTCTTCAACTCCACTTATAAGTTGTCATGGTATAAAGAAGGCCTATTCCGGCAGGGAACTCTTTTCTGAGCTCAGCCTGGGTTTTTTCCCCCAGGAGAGTACCGGCCTCATAGGCCCCAACGGATCAGGCAAGTCCACCCTGCTCAAGATCCTGGCCGGAATGGAAACCCCGGACGCAGGTGAACTTACAGTCAGGCGGGATACAAGGCTTGTTTACCTTCCCCAGACTGAAAATTTTGACCGGGACCAGACGGTTGAGCAGGCCCTTATACAGGTTATGGAAAACGTAGACCATGATCCGGAAAGCTATGTCAGCCTGAAAAAAACAGCCGGGCAGATGGGCTTTTTTCACCTGGACACCATGGTCTGCACATTGTCCGGGGGGTGGCTTAAAAGGCTGTCCATGGCCCGGGCGCTTCTGCAGGAGCCTGACCTGCTGCTTCTGGACGAGCCCACCAACCACCTGGACCTGGAAGGAATACTCTGGCTGGAAAATGTCCTTAAAAATCCGGATTTCGCCTTTGTCCTGGTGAGCCATGACCGGGCTTTCCTGGAAAATGTCACCAACCGGATAGTGGAGCTGAGCAGGATATATCCGGAAGGGTGTCTGCGTGTGGAAGGCAGCTACTCCACCTTCCTGGAGAAGCGCCAGGAATTTACTCAGTCCCGGGAAAAGCTGGAGCAGAGACTGGCCAGCAAGACCCGCAGGGAAATCGAGTGGCTGCGCCAGGGGCCCAAGGCCAGGACCACAAAGGCCAAACACAGAAAAGAAACCGCCTTCGCTTTGCAGGAAGAGCTAAGCCAGGTGAGATCCAGAAATGCCGGAAACAGGGCGGCTGAAATTGAATTTTCCGGTACCGGCCGCAAGACCAGAAAGCTTCTTCGCTGCAGAAATGTTTCCTGCAAGCGCCAGGGCCGCACACTCCTGGAAGGCCTTGACCTGACTCTTTCTCCGGGAAACCGCCTGGGCATAGTGGGCCGAAACGGTACCGGCAAAAGCAGTCTGCTGGAGATTCTGTCCGGGGAGATGGAACCGGACTCGGGTACGGTGCAATGGGCTGAGGGACTTAAGGTGGTACATTTTGACCAGAACAGGGAGCAGTTGAACCAGGAACAGAGCCTGCAGGAGTCCCTGTGCCCCAGCGGCGACCAGGTGGTTTACCAGGGCAGGGCTTTGCACGTGGTGTCCTGGGCCAGGCGCATGCGCTTTGACCCGGACCAGCTCCCCCTGCCGGTGTCCAGGCTGTCGGGAGGTGAACAGTCCAGGCTGCTTATTGCCAGGCTCATGCTCAAGCCTGCCGATGTCCTGCTTCTGGACGAGCCCACCAACGACATCGACATCCCCACCCTGGAGATTCTGGAGCAGAGCCTGGAAGAATTTCCCGGGGCCATAGTGCTTATTTCCCATGACCGGATGTTCCTGGACAATCTCTGCGACAGGCTTCTTTACCTTGACGGTCAGGGCAGGGCCACTTTTGTGGCCGATTATGTCCAGTATATCCGGGAAGCTGCCCAGACGGACAAGCCTGAACAAAAAGTTCAGTCCGGGAAAAAAGCAAAGCCCAGACCAAGGCAGCAGAACAAGATGTCATTCAAGGACCAGCGGGAATATGAAAGCATTGAAGGCGATATTGAAAAGGCTGAAAACGAGGTGGCCGGCCTCAAGGAAAAGATGAACCGTCCGGAAGTCATGAGTGACGCCAAGGAACTGGAAAGGCTTTGCAGTGAACTGGAACAGGCTGAAGCCGGTCTGATGCGGCTTTACGCACGCTGGGAGGAACTTGAGGAAATAGCTGAAAAGTGCAGCAGGTGATATGCTGAAAACTTAAACATGGTATATTTAAGACGCGCCTGCAAGAAATACTGTTGCAGGCGCATCCTGTTATCATTTAATTTTTTTATGTGTGCTGCCTGGCAGCTCACCTTGCTTTGAGGTTTGCTTACAGCTTGCAGGCCTCGCCGCCTTCGCAATAGTTGCGGATGAACTGCCCCAGCTGAATGCCGAAATTGTAGCACTTTTTACCCAGAAGGCAGTTGTCTACATCAGTATCTTCCAGGTGTGTTGAAAGTTTGTTGCCGTCTTTTTCGAAAGTGGCCTCCCAGGCCTTTTTTTCGGAATTGTAGTCAATCTGAAGCCCCACTCCGTATTGAGCGATCTCGGGATAAATCTCTTGCAGCTTGTTTTTGATATCAGAAGCCTGTGTAGCCATAAAGCCCTCCTTTGGTTCTTGTTCGAGTTGCTGGAAAATCTTTTTCGCCGTTAAAACTCCAGATACAATAAATCCAGATTTTTTTATTGGCAATACCTTTAGTCAATAGCTCGATAATCATGTCAGTGACTTACTCCTGAAACCCTGTCACAAAAAACAAGAAAAATTTGAGCCATGACGGGGGTTCAGCGCTTGGCACTGTAAATGTTCCGCACTTATTTTTTAAGAAAAAGACTACTGCCCAC
>PWSL01000251.1 GCA_003563255.1 Desulfonatronospira sp.
AGCGCCTGGACCTCAAGCGCCCCATCTACCAGATGACCACCAATTATGGACATTTCGGCCGGGAAAAGCCGGAATTCACCTGGGAAAAGACGGATGCAGCCGCGGACCTCAAAACCGCCTGCAAGCTGTAAAGACCAGGGCATTGCTGCTTTTTTCCGCTTTAACTCCCTGTTTTTTTACCTTTTACCTTTTACCTTTAACTTTTAATTTTTAACTTTTTTTCCTTTATCTTTTCACCTTTTACTTTTTACCTTTAACTTTTTACTTTTTACTTTTTACCTTTAACTCTCAAGCCCATCAAGGAGGCATAGCATGTCTGAAAAATTAGGAAAAATTGCCGACGGTCTGCTGCACGGCAAAATCGACGAGGTAGGAGAACTGACCCAGGAACTGATCAACGACGGAATGGATCCCGAAGAAATCCTGCAGAAGGGCCTTTTTGCAGGCATGGATGTCGTGGGCAAGAAATTCAGGGACTGCGAGATGTTCATCCCTGAAGTCCTGCGGTCAGCCAAGGCCATGCATGCAGCCATGGAAAAGCTGCGCCCGGTGCTCTCCGAAGAATCCAGTTCCAAGGCCGGCACAGTCATCATGGTCACCGTCCAGGGCGACCTGCACGACATCGGCAAGAACCTGGCCGGCATGATGATGGAAGGGGCCGGATTCAACGTCATAGACATGGGCATTGACCGCAAGACCGAAGACATCGTGGAAATGGTCAAAAAGGAAAAGCCCCAGATTCTGGGACTGTCCGCGCTTCTGACCACCACCATGCCCAAGATGGGCGAGGTCATAAACGCCCTCAAGGAAGCCGGCATCCGCGACCAGGTCAAGGTCATCGTGGGCGGAGCCCCGGTAACCGACGACTTTGCCCAGGAAATCGGGGCCGATGCTTACGCCCCCAACGCCTCCATCGGAACCGAAAAAGCCCTGGAGCTGGTCAAGGGATAGACCCCGGTCATCCTTTTCTTTCTTGCAGAAACGCATACACAGGAGTCTAAATATGCCCAAGATCAATCAAACCATACAAACAACCCCCAGTTTCAGGGTCTTGTCCGAGAATCAGATCGAGATGATCTATTCCGCAGCCCTGGACGTTATCCAAAGTACCGGGGCCCGCTTTCATCACGAGGAGGCCCTGGAGTTGTTTAAAAACAGCGAGGCCGTGGTCACCGACGGCAACCTTGTCCGGGTGCCCCTCTCCCTGGTGGAAAAGGCCATCAAGTGCCACCCGCGCAAGATCAACCTCACCGGAAGGACCGGCAAGTATAAAATCAAGCTGGAAAAAGACGTGGTCAACTTCGGCACAGGTTCGGACCTGCCCTTTACCTATGACCGCGAAACCGGCGAGCGCAGGCGGACCAACTACAACGACGTTGTAAACGCCGCCCGCATCGTGGACTTTCTGCCCAATCTGGACTTTTTCATGTCCCACGGCATTGTCCAGGATGTACCCAATCCCCAGGTCTACGACCGGCACCAGTTCATGGCCATGCTCAAAGGCTGCACCAAGCCCATGGTTCTGACCTGTGTTGACGGTGATGGGCTGAAGGACCTGTGGAAAATGGCTTCCCTTTTCCGGGGAGGGGAAAAGGAATACCGCCTGGAGCCCTTGTTCGTTACCTACATTGAGCCCATCTCCCCCCTGAAAAACGACAAGACCGCCGTGGAAAAGCTTCTTTTCTCCGCAGAAAAGGGCATACCCTGCATGTATACCCCCTGCCCCAGTTCCGGGGCCACAGCTCCGGCCACCATGGCCGGGATGCTGGTGCAGTCTCTGTCCGAAACCATGATGGCCTCGGTGCTTACCTATCTCAAGAACCCGGGCATGCCCCTGATAATGGGCGGAGTGACCACTGTCCTGGACATGATCACCACCACCTACTCCTACGGCGCACCGGAACTGTCCCTGGCCTCGGCAGCCAATACGGATATATCCAAGTGGCTGGGCCTGCCCATGTTTTCCACCGGCGGCTGCACCGACTCCAAGGTCCTGGACGAGCAGGCGGCTATTGAATCCGCCACCAGCAACTTCTACGCCTATCTTTCCGGGGCCAGCCTGGTGCACGACGTGGGCTACATCGACAGCGGAGTCAACGCCTCCCTGGAAAGCCTGGTTATGAACGACGAGATCATCGGCATGATCCGCCAGATGGGCAAGGGTATCAACACCGAGGACGAATACCTGGCCCTGGAACTCATCGACAAGATCGGCCCCGGCGGGGAATATCTGACCTCGGAACATACCCTGACCCATTACAAGAACTGGTTTCAGCCCAGGCTCCAGGACCGCTCCGATTACGAGACATGGGTCCGCGAAGGCCAAAAGACCATGAACGACCGCATCAGGGAAGAAACTGATCGCATATTGAAAGAACATCAGCCCGAACCGATTGACGACAAGATCCAGAAGGAACTGGAACAGATAATCGATGCCGCTGAAAAGAGGCATTCCAAGTAGAACCTCCAACCCCGGACAGGCTATAAACCAGCCTGCAGCCATTTTCGTCCAAGGAGGATTAATATATGGCCAATGATAAAACCAACTGCATAGTAAACCGCAGTCCCAGGTTTTCCTTTCTATCAGAGGACCAGAAGCAGACCATCTTTCACGGAATGCTCAAGGTCCTCCAGGACACCGGGGCCAATGTTCACCATGAACAGGCCCGGGAGATATTTAAAAAGCACGGGTGCAAAATCGACGGCATCCGGGTATATATCCCCCCCAACCTGGTGCGTCAGGCCCTGCAGTCAGTGCCGCTCATGACCACCATATTCGACTGGGAGGGAAACCCGCGCATCTATATCGAGGAAAACCGCAGCTATTTCGGACCAGGCCCCACCCTGGTATACTTTCGCGATCCTTATACCATGGAGCGGCGCAAGTGCCTGCGCAAGGACGCCACCACCGTGGCCCGGGTCTGTGACGCCCTGCCCAATATCGGCTTTGTAGAAGGCCTGGTGACCATAAGCGACGTGCCCCGGGGCACTGATGATGTCTTTGAGTTCGCAGACATGATCCAGAACACCACCACCCCCATCATGGCCTGGTCTTACCAGCGCGGCGGGGCCCGGGACATCCACCGCATCGGCTGCATCATGGCCGGCGGAGAAGAGGCCTTCAAAAAAAAGCCCAACTATATCCTGTACAGTGAGCCCATCTCCCCCCTGGTGAGTGATTTCCACGCCATTGACAAGCTTATGTACTGCGCCGAACACGGCATCCCCCAGGATTACAGTCCCTGCGCCATCGGCGGAGGCACTGTGCCGGCCACCCATGCCGGGCAGCTGGTGGTGGCCCTGTCCGAGTCCATGGTGGGCGTGGTCCTGTCTCAGCTGATAAATCCAGGCACCTGCATCATCCTGGGCGGCGTGCAGTCCATCCTGGACATGCGCCGGGGCATCTATTCCTACGGGGCACCGGAGTTAAACGTCTTAAGCGGCGGTCTGACTGAAATGGCCCGCTACTGCGGCCTGCCCATGTTCGGCACCGCCGGATGCACCGATACCAAGGTCATGGAAATCCAGTCCGGTATAGAAGCCACCCTGCAGATCCACACCTCCATGCTCACCGGCGCCAATTTCGTGCACGACTGCGGCTATACCGAGTCCGGCAAGACCGGAGACATATTCCAGACGGTCATGGACGACGAGATCATCAGCATGGCCCGCATCATCGAGGACGGTATCGAGGTCAACGAAGAGACCCTTGCCGTGGATGTCATCAACAGGGTCGGTTCCGGTGGTCACTACCTCTACGAAGATCACACCATGAAGTGGTTCCGCAAGCACTGGCGCCCCACCCTCATGGACCGGCAGAGCTACGAGGACTGGGACAAGAACGGCCGGCAGACCATGCAGGACCGCATTATCAAAAAAACCCGCGATATCCTCGAAAACCATGAAGGACCCATTTCCAGGGTCCCCAAAGACGTCCAGAAGGATGTCCGGAAAGTCGTGGATGAAGCAGTGGAAAGAGTGGAGCGGGAAGGACTGGATTAAACTGCAGCCAGCGGGATGCAGATTCAGTCTGCACCCCCGCTCCTGTCTGCATGCAGAAAGCCAGGTAAAGTGACTGGGAGCAGAAGTGCGGCCGGGCAGGATTACTGTCCGCAAAGGCACTTCTGCTCCCCTATGCCTTTCACAACAACCTCTGACCCAAACCCTGAATATAATGACAAAATCCAGACTAAGCACACGCAATCCCGCGGACGGACGGGACATCCGGAAGTCCGGCCGGGACTACGTGGTGGGCATAGATACCGGGGGCACCTATACCGACGGGGTGCTCATGGACTATGCCAGCCGGGAAGTCCTGGCTTCGGCCAAGACTCTGACCACCTATGACGACCTGACCCGGGGCATACTTGATGTCCTGAAAAAAATTCAGATTGACAACCCTTCCAGGGTCAAACTGGTGGGTATTTCCAGTACTCTGGCCACCAATTTCATCGCCGAGGGCAACACCAAGCCTGTGGGCCTGATCCTCATGGGCTACGATCCAGACCTCATTGAAAGCTACGGCCTGGATTCCAGGTTCGCCACCGGCAATTACGCCTATTTCCAGGGTGGACACAACGCTCAGGGTGAGCAGCAATCCCCGCCGGACCTGGAGGGCATAAAGACCTGGATCCGAGACCAGGGTGATAAACTGGAGGCCCTGGCCATATCCAGCTATTTCAGCCCCCTCAACCCTGAGCACGAAGAGCAGGCCATGCAGGCAGTGCAGGAGATTACAGACATACCTGTGGTGTTGGGGCATCAACTGTCCACCCAGCTGGATTCGATTAAACGAGCCACCACGGCCTCCCTCAACGCCTCCCTGGTGGCGGTGATGCACGAATTCATCCAGGCGGTGAAGGCCTCCCTCAAAGACCTGGGCCTCAAGGCCCCGCTCATGATAGTCAAGGGGGACGGGTCCCTCATGCCTTATACCGAGGCCGCCCGCAAGCCCGTGGAGACCATCCTGTCCGGACCTGCAGCCAGCACCATAGGCGGGCGCTTTCTTTCCGGACTGGACGCGGCCCTGGTGGTGGACGTCGGCGGCACCACCACGGACATGGCCCTCATTGAAAACGGAAACATTACCGTATCCGGACAGGGGGCCCGGGTGGGCGATATGGAGACTTCGGTGCAGGCCGCCAGTATCCGCACCGTGTGCATCGGCTGCGACAGCCGCATAAGTATAAAGTCCGCCAAAGAATTTCAGGTGGGCCCCAACCGTGTGGTGCCTTTGTCCCGGCTGGCGATCATGTATCCGGAAGTGCTGCAGAAGCTGCAGTCTCTGGGCAAGGGTCGCGGCTTCAGCAAAAGCCAGGATGATATCGAATACTGGTTCCAGTCCAGGGAAATTGACCCTGAGGACCCGTTACTTGACAATCCCCGCAAAACAGCCGTCCTGGAGCTTCTATCCCGGGGACCTTTAACGGTGCACCAGCTTTTAAAACAAATGCAGTTGAACCATCTGGTGCAGCTGAACGTAGAAGATCTGCTCCAGAAAAGGATTATCGGCGTCTCCACCCTGACCCCCACGGATATTCTGCACTTCCGGGGCGAGCTGGACCTGGACAGCTCCGAGGCATCCTGGGCGGCTTTCAGGTATATCTGCAACCTGCACGGCCTGGATCCCAAGGAATTCAGCACCAGGGTAATGGACTTCATAGTCGCTCAAATGACTAGAGAAGCATTCATATTCCTGGCCAGGCAGGGTCAGGAGAGCCTGCCGGAAGAACTGGACGGGGCATGGTCCAGCTGGCTTTTCCAGGAAGGACTGGAAAAAAATGATGCCTACCTCGGCATCAGCCTCACCAGCCGCTTTCCCATCATAGGCATCGGAGCCCCGGCTGAAATCTTCGTCAGCAGAATCGCCGGGAAATTGAATGCACGCTTCAAACTTCCCCGGCATCCTGGAGTAGCCAATGCCGTGGGTGCGGTGGCCGGTTCGGTGATTGTGGACAAGGAAGCCCTGGTTTTCCTGCAGGAATCCGATTCTTCCAGGTCTTACATAGTCCAGTTCGAGGGAGAGAAAAGCTCCTACTCCGAAATTGAGGAGGCCCTGGCCTTTGCTCAGAAGACAGTCAAAAGAGCAGCCATGTGGGCGGCGGAGGAGTCAGGGGCAGATGAGCCCCAGGTGAGCACCGCAAGAAAGATCGAAGGCACCCTGCACCGGGTACAGGCCCGGGCGGTAGGCAACCCCAGCCTTTCTGAGCAGTTCGGATAATCAACTGTAACTATAACTTAAACCCTGACCAGAGAGACGTAATGCAACAACAGTACATTCTTGCAGCAATGGGCAGCAACAGGCCCGGTGTAGTGGCCGACGTGACCGGAGCCATATACAGGGCCGGATGCAGTATTGAAAATTCCTATATGACCCTCATGGGTATCCATTTTACACTCATGATCCATGTTATTGCCGAAGACGAAGAAAAGTCTGAAAAGTTGAACAAAAACCTGGAACTCCTGGAGCACAAGGACGACCTCAAGGTGCATGTATTTCCAGTGGAAAGCGACGAAATAGAAATATTCAGGGCCAGGGAGGACCGGCCCCGATACGAAATAAGGGTCCGGGGAAAGGACAAGTCCGGGATCGTGTACCGCACCTCCAAGCTGCTGGCCAGCAGAGGAATAAATATCCTGAAGCTGAGCACCAAGGTGGACCGCTCCAAGCATCTGCAACGGCCCATCTTTACCATGCGCATAGGCATTGAAGTCCCAAAAAATATTGACGGACATTCCCTGCGTATGGACCTGGAGTCTTTGGCTGAGGATATGCAGGAAACCATCACGCTGACCCGTAAACGAGACTAAACCAAAAGGCTTGAATTTATGCCACGAATTTCAATCCAGCCCATAAATATCCAGACAGAAGCCAGGGAAGGCGAGACCCTTCGGGATATATTGCTACGCAGAGGGATATACGTGGAAAGTCCATGCAACGGCAACGGAACCTGCGGCAGTTGTGGAGTCTGGATTCAGGAACACACACTGGTCCCGTATACCCCCAACGAAAACGTAACCGAGAGCGACCTGGAAAAAGGCTACCGCCTCAGCTGCCAGGTGACCCCGGAACAGGACCTGACCATAAACCTGCCCATGAACTTTTTGCGGGACGCAAAACGCTTCAGAGAATCTCAGACCATCCTTGAAGGTGAGATCGCCCCGGTTTCCAGGCTGGTGAGCGCGGTCAAAGTCCTGGATGAGCAGGATTATCCGGAAATGCTCTACGACAACTTTCCCGACCCCCAGGTACTCAAGGTCTGGGAGGATGAATACGAGCCCAAGGGCCTGGCCATCGACCTGGGCACCACCACAATAGTGGTCACCCTGGTCTCTCTTAAGACCGGGATAGTGCTGTCTACCGCTTCCAGGCTCAATCCTCAGATCAACTACGGCCACGATATTATGACCAGGATTCAGCACGGCTCCACCCAGGAAGGATTGCAGGAACTGGCCCAGGCGATACGCAAAGGTATAAACGAACTGGTGCACGAAGTCTGCGTGGACTCGGAATCCAAGCGCAAGGAGATCCTGGACATCGTGCTGGGTGGCAATACCACCATGTTGCAGATGATAGCCGAGATAGACCCCGCTCCCCTGGGTCAGATTCCTTTTTCCGTGGATATCCAGTCGGGCATCAGCTACCCGGTGCAGCAGTTCGGCATCAAGGTCAATCCTGATGCCCGGGTTTATATCCCCCCTGTCCTGCACGCCTTTATCGGCTCGGATATAACCGCGGGTCTGCTCATCCACAGTGATTTTTTCGATGATACCAAGTCTGTGCTTTTTGTAGATGTGGGCACCAACGGCGAAATAGCCCTCAATCATCTGGGCAGACGTCTGGCCTGTTCCGCGGCGGCAGGCCCGGCCTTTGAAGGCATGGGCCTTTCATGCGGTATGCGGGCCTCGTTCGGGGCTGTGGAGTCTGTTAAGAGCGACGGCAAGAGCATCACCATGTCCACCGTTGCTGACAGCGAACCAAGAGGCATTTGCGGTAGCGGCATCGTAGACCTGGTGTCCACTCTTCTGCGCCTGCAGGTTATTGATCCTACCGGCAGGTTCTGCTCCCTGCCCTGCAGCCCGGTACCGGAAGGAGTAAATTCACGCCTCAAAAAGATTGAAGAACAGACCGTCTTTGAAATCGGCCCAAAAGTATATTTCAGTCAACGGGACGTGCGCCAGGTACAGCTGGCCAAGGGAGCCATCAGAGCAGCCATTGACGTACTCATGGACGAGGCCGGATGCAGCGTGGAAGAACTGGACAATATCGTTATTGCCGGAGGTTTCGGATTTTATCTCAATCCCGTAAACCTGGAAACCATTGGTATCATCCCCAGAGGGACAAAGGACAGGGTGGAGTTTGCCGGAAACGCCTGCCGCAGCGGGTGCGTCTGGATGCTCACGGATATATCCTATCGCCGATTTCTGGAAATAAATCTGCAGGACATCGAGCATATCTCCATTGCCCAGTCCCCCAGATTCATGGAACTTTACGCAGAAAGCATGGAGTTCCGAGATGCCGAATCGGAAATAACCGGCAAAACCTGATCCGGGCAGTCACCATTCAGGGGGTCCTCGGTGGTGATTACTTGCACCAAGCCCTGGGGACTGTCCCCCGCTGAGTACTAATGCTGGCTTTGCCCGCAACCCAGATAAGAAAAGAGTTTTTGGCCCACAGATCACACAGATGTACACAGATAAGAGAGGTTTTTTATGTGCATACCAGGAATGAAGAACCTGGTATGCACATGGTC
>PWSL01000138.1 GCA_003563255.1 Desulfonatronospira sp.
CTGGACCTGCTGGTGGCCCTGAGCCAGGAGGCCTGCAACAAGTACTTCGGCGATCTCAAATCCGAAGGGTTCCTGCTGGTGGACACTTCCCTGGTTTCCCAGACGCCCACCAACATCTTCTGGGGGCTGCCCTTCACCACCATGGCCCAGAAAGTCGGCCTGGTCCAGACTACGAACATCGTGGCTATGGGAGCACTGACGCACTTTATCCCTTTTATGCGGGCCACTTCAGTGCGCAAAAGCCTTAAGGAAATCCTCCCCCAGAAGATTGTGGATATAAACCTTAAAGCCTTCAACGCCGGTTTCAACCGGGCCAAAAAAGAATACCCCGAGGCTCCTGCAAAATGGAAATTCTTTTGACCAATGACGACGGCATCCATGCCATGGGTCTCAAATCCCTTTACCGGGCCTTTACCGGTGCGGGATTCGAGGTACACGTGGTTGCCCCCATGACCGAGCAGAGCGCTGTGGGCCACTCCCTGACCATTTTCTCCCCCATAAAAGTAAAAAAAATCCACGAGAACAATTTCAAGGGACTGGGCATCTCCGGCACACCCGTCGACTGCGTCAAGTGGGCCATGCACTTTCATCTTCAGAAGAAGCCGGACCTGATTGTCTCCGGCATAAACAGCGGGGCCAACGTCGGGATAGATATCCTCTATTCCGGGACGGTTTCCGCAGCCACCGAGGGGGCCCTGGCCGGTGTACCCTCCCTGGCGGTATCCATTGACGAATTCCGACCTCTGGATCTCTCGCAACAGGCCCAATGGGTAAAGACTTTTATTCAGCGTTTTGACTGGTCCAGGCTGCCCTGTCAAAACGTATTGAACCTCAACTTCCCTGCCTGCGAAGTACACGAGGTCCGGGGGATAAAGCTCTGCCCCCAGACCACTGTGGTCTACCGCGATTTTTATCAGTTGCGCGAAGACCCCAGGGGAAATCCTTATTACTGGCTGGGCGGAGAAATACCCATGCACCTGGTGGATCCTGAAGCGGACCGGGCTATGCTCAGCAACAATTATATCACCCTTACTCCGCTTCAATTTGAACTGACCAACCATGAAGTCATAAGCGAGTTGCAAGAAGCAATTGCATTTGTTAATATTCAATTCTGATTTTTAAATACTTTCTGGATGTTCTGCAGAGTGCTCCCGGCTTTTTCACTGGCCGGCAAACAGCCTCTGCATGCAGTGCTATACCTTTTTTCACCCAAGACCCTAAGGAGGACATATGCCCCTGACATCACCCAAAGAAATGTTCGACAAGGCTTATCAGGGCGGCTACGCCATCGGCGCCTTCAATGTAAACAACATGGAGATCATCCAGGGAATAATGAAGGCCGGAGAAGCCGAGCGCTCCCCCTTGATTCTCCAGGTATCCGCCGGAGCCCGCAAATACGCCGGGCAGACATACATCATGAAGCTCATGGAGGCCGCCCTCAAGGAATCGGACCTGCCTGTGGTCCTGCATCTGGACCATGGGCAGAACTTTGAGATATGCCGCGATGTCATCAGCGATGGCTTCACCTCGGTCATGATTGACGGCTCTCACCTGCCCTTTGAGGAAAACATAGCCCTGACAAAGCAGGTGGTGGAATGCGCCCACGGGCAGGGAGTATGGGTTGAAGCCGAGCTGGGCCGTCTGGCCGGTGTGGAGGACGAAGTCAGCTCAGAGGAAAACATTTTCACGGATCCCGAGGAAGCAGTCGAATTCGTTGAACGTACCGGCTGCGACTCTCTGGCCATTGCTATTGGCACCAGCCACGGGGCTTACAAGTTCAAGGGTGAGCCCACCCTGGATTTTGACCGCTTAGAAAACATATCGTCCAGGCTGCCTGGATATCCCCTGGTGCTGCACGGGGCATCCTCGGTCCTGCCGGAATTCGTTGACATGGCCAACCGTTACGGCGGACAGGTCTCCGACGCCAAGGGTGTTCCCGAGGATTTTCTGCGCCGGGCCGCCAAATCAGGAGTATGCAAAATCAATATCGATACCGATATCAGGCTGGCCATGACCGCGGTTATCCGCAAATTCTTCCAGGAAAAACCCCAGGAATTCGATCCCCGCAAGTACCTGGGACCGGCCAGGGAAGCAGTGCAGGAAATGGTCCAGCACAAGATCAAAAACGTGTTGGGCTCATCAGGCAAGATTTAGCAGGTTTTCATTTTCTCATGCCACAGAAGTCACGCTTAAAACGTTATTGCAGCACCTGGTTTACAAGACCTGCACCAAGATTTATCAGATAGCAGGTACAACATTTTTTGTATCTGTTTAGCACTACCGCGAAACTTATGATTGACCTCCGGGGACTGGCTCTCCCCGCACTTATTTTTTCCAATAAAACCAAGATCATTTTTAATAAAAATAAGTGCGAAGAGAGCCAGTCCCCATGCCAGATCCAAAGCGCTGAACAGATACCATTTTTTAAACTTTCAAGGAGAGACCCCATGGCAGTAAAAGTAGGTATAAACGGATTCGGACGTATCGGCAGATACATGACCAGGTTGCTTGCCGGCAATCAGGAACTGCAGCTGGTGGCCATAAACGCCAGGGCCGACAACCAGGACCTGGCACATTTGTTCAAATATGATTCCGTACACGGTACTTTTCCGGGAGAAGTCCAGGCCAATGACAAGGGCTTCACCGTAGACGGCAATCAGGTCCTGGTCACCAGGCAGGGACCGGGTGAATGGACCTGGGGGGATCTGGGCACGGACATGGTCCTGGAAACCACTGGAAAATTCACTGACCGTGAAAGCAATGAAAAGCACCTTTCCTGCGGGGCCAAAAAAGTACTCATAAGCGCGCCGGGCAAAAACCCGGACAAAACCATCGTGGTGGGAGTAAACGACAAGGATCTGCGCCCCGAGGACAAAATCATCTCCAACGCCTCCTGCACCACCAACTGCCTGGCTCCGGCCGCCAGAGTGCTGCATGACAGCTTCGGCATCAAACACGGTCTCATGACCACAATCCACTCCTATACCATGAGCCAGAGAATCCTGGACGGCTCCCACAAGGATATCCGCCGGGCCAGGGCCGCGGCCATGTCCATGATTCCCACAACCACCGGGGCGGCCCGCATGGTCACCCAGGTCATTCCCGAACTCAAGGGCAGGCTGGACGGTATGGCGGTCCGGGTGCCTACGGCCAATGTATCCCTGGTGGACCTGGTAGTGGAAGTGGAAAAGAAGACCACCGCTCAGGAAGTGAACCAGGCCCTGCAGGCGGCAGCCCAGGGACATCTAAAAGACACACTGGGATACACAGAGATTCCCCTGGTTTCCGTGGATTATAACGGCAGCACCTATGGGGGTGTTGTTGATGGACCGCTGACCTCGGTCATGGACGACACTCAGGTCAAGCTGATTATCTGGTATGACAACGAAGCCGGCTTCTGCAACCAGCTCCTGCGGCTGATGCACAAGGTCAAGGCATACATGTAGTTTTTCAAAGCCTTACAGCCTGGCCCTGGAACACCCCGAAACACTCCAGGGCCAGTTGTTTTCCGGTGATCTCCTCCACACATTGCTGCACCATAAGATCCACCCCTTCATCATTTCTGTCCTGGTTGTGATGAAAAAGGCCCAGACGCTTGACTCTGGATGCTGCAGCAAGTTCCATGGCCTGCATACAGGTTGAATGTCCCCAGCCCTTTTTTTTCCTGTACTCTGCAGGGGTGAACTCGCTGTCGTGCACCAGCAGGTCAGCGTCCCGGGCGAACCGGACATATTCTTCAAAAGAAGCTCTCCCCCTGTGAAAATGACCCAGCTCGTTGTCCGTCAGAAAGACAAACGTCCTGCCGCTGCTGCTGATCCTGAAACCCTGACCCAGGTTGGGATGGGACAGGGAGATGGTCTCCAGGCAAAACCCCTGAACCTCCAGCCTGCCCTGGAACTCCTGGTAATTAACATCCGACATAACCCGGCTGTACTGAACTGGGAAATGCGGCGGCCTGAAAAGTTCCTTGAAGACCAGCTTGTGTATATCCCCCTGCAGTCGGGGCTGACCATACAGGTTGATGCTGAACCCCGGCTGATACAGGGGCTGAAAAAACGGCAGTCCCATAATATGATCCCAGTGGGTATGGGTAAAAAAAATATCCGCCTGAGCACTTTCTTCCTGAAGCAGCAATGTACCCAGCCGCCGGATTCCAGTGCCTGCGTCAAGGATTATCCTGCCACCTGAAGAGTTTCTGACTTCTACGCAGGTTGTCTCCCCTCCATACCTGGCATATTCAGGACCGCAGACCGGAACAGAACCCCTGCTCCCCCAGAAAACAATTTCCATAGTACACCCGTTATTGCCACAAGATCGTGTTTTAGTGCCATAGACATCAGGGCAGTACAACATTTTTTTATCACTAAAGCGACACTTTATTTGAACTCGAAGGGGACTGGCTCTTTTGCCGCCCAGAGCTCAGCCATTTTACGGTTTGAGTTCGGCAAAAGTGCCTGTCCCCGGTGGCCTGGGCAATAATTAACACAAAGTGTCGCTGTAGTGTTATGCACCCTGAATTTACCCGGAAATATCCATCCAAGTCCGGGAGGTTTTCCTTTGCAGGCTGCACCTGAACGAGATCAGTCAAGCCGGCTCGGCCTTTCCGGGACTGAACCGACGGCTTCAAATATGTTTTTGACTTTTTCAGCCTGGCCTGTAGACTTGTTTCTCTAATAAAAAACCCTTCAGACAAGGAGTCCATCATGTCCCAGGAAGTAAAAATTTTCGCCCTCAGCACCTGCATCCACTGCAAAAAAGCCAAGGAATACCTGGATCAGTGCGGTGTAAAATACACACCGGTACACGTAGACTGGCTCACCGGTGAAGAACGTAACAACACCCTGGCAGAACTGAAGAAATATAATCCCGCCGCCAGCTTTCCCACCATTCTGGTGGGAGACAGGGTAATAGTGGGCTTTAGAAAAGACGAGCTGGACCAGGCCCTGGGCATTGCATAGCCCTGCCGGGCAGATTTTGGGACTTCAAGGCCTGCACACAGGACATCCTGCGAACCATTCAGGGGATGCCGCAATCGTCCTGCTATGCCGCCGGCATGGGTAAAGCTTTTTTGCCCGTCCCAGAAGGTACCGGGTGTTCCCGGTTGTCCCGGGACTGTCTCTTTCTGTGTATTTGACGATGAGCACCTTTAAGTATAATAGAGCACTTTTGCATTCAGCAAGCGCTGCAGCCCGCAGATCGTGAATCCCTGTCAAATATTCGGAGTTTGAGATGCCAGAGAGTCTGCCCAAGGGTTTTGAGCCCCGGGACGTGGAAAAAAAATGGATAGATTACTGGAATGACAACCAGAGCTTCACTGCTTCGGATGAGCCCGGTGGCAAATCCTACAGCATAGTCATCCCCCCGCCCAATGTCACGGGCACACTGCACATGGGCCATGCCCTGAACCTGACCCTGCAGGACATTCTGTGCCGCTATCACCGCCAGCAGGGTTACGACGTCCTCTGGGTGCCGGGCACCGACCATGCCGGCATCGCCACCCAGAACGTGGTGGAAAAATCCCTGGCCGCCCAGGGCACAACCAGGCAGGACCTGGGCCGGGAGGAATTCGTCCGGCAGGTCTGGCAGTGGAAGGAAGAGTACGGCGGCAAAATCCTGAACCAGATAAGCCGTATAGGTGCTTCCGTGGACTGGAGCCGGCTTCGCTTCACTATGGACGACGGGCTTTCCCGGGCAGTGCGTGAAGTCTTTGTTGAGCTTTATGAACAGGGACTTATTTACCAGGGGGATTACATCATCAACTGGTGCATCCGCTGCCACACGGCCCTGTCCGATCTGGAAGTGGAATACTCCGAGGTTGACGGCGGGCTTTACCATCTGCGCTACCCCCTGGAGGACGGCTCCGGACACTTAGTGGTGGCCACCACGCGCCCTGAGACCATGCTTGGGGACACAGCAGTAGCGGTAAACCCGGAAGACGAGCGCTACAGGCACCTTATCGGTAAAAAAGCTGTTCTGCCCTTTTTAAACCGCAGGCTGCCCATCATAGGCGACGAATACGTGGACATGGAGTTCGGCACCGGGTGCCTGAAAATCACTCCCGCCCACGATCCCAACGACTTTGAACTGGGCCGCAAGCACGGCCTGGAACTCATCCAGGTCATAGACGATCTGGGCGCAATGACCCCGGAGGCCGGCGAACAGTTCGCCGGGCTGGACCGCATGGAGTGCCGCAAAAAAATCCTGCAGGAATTAAAGGAAAAAGACCTCCTGGAAAGCTCTGCAGCTCACAGACACAGCGTGGGGCACTGCTACCGCTGCAGCGCCGTCTTGGAGCCCTACGTATCCAGGCAGTGGTTCGTCAAAGTCGGCCCCCTGGCCAGCAAGGCCCGGGATGCTGTATCCGGCGGGGATACGCGTATTGTGCCTGGACAGTGGGCCAAGACATATTTTGAATGGATGGACAACATCCGTGACTGGTGCATCTCCAGGCAGATCTGGTGGGGACACCGCATTCCGGCCTGGACCTGCCTGGACTGCGGAGAACTTATAGTCTCCAGAGAAGATCCCACTGTATGCACCAAGTGTGAAAGCTCCAGGCTGGAGCAGGACCAGGACGTGCTGGACACCTGGTTTTCCTCGGCCCTGTGGCCTTTCTCCACCCTGGGCTGGCCGGATGACACCAGAGACCTGCAGAAATTCTACCCCACCTCTGTTCTGGTCACCGCCTTTGATATCCTTTTTTTCTGGGTGGCCCGCATGATGATGATGGGTGTTCACTTCATGGACCAGGTACCCTTCAGGGACGTATACATCCACGCCCTGGTCCGGGACGCCTCCGGGCAGAAGATGAGCAAGTCCAAGGGCAACGTCATCGACCCCCTGCTTATGATGGACAAATACGGCACCGATGCCTTCCGCTTTACCCTGACCTCCCTGGCGGCCATGGGCCGGGACATCAAGATGAGCGAGGACCGGGTGGAAGGCTACCGGCATTTCATCAACAAGATCTGGAACGCGGCCCGCTTCAGCCTCATGCATCTGCAGGAGCCGCCCCGCACATTCCATGCGTCTGCAGTGGAGGGACTGGCTCACCAGTGGATTCTTCACCGGCTGGAAGAGGTCAAGGACCGGGTCCGGGATGCAGTGGAAAACTACCGCTTCAATGACGCGGCCCAGACCATGTATCAGTTCGTATGGCACTCCTTTTGCGACTGGTATCTGGAACTCATCAAGCCTGAACTTTACGGGGAGGATGAAGCAGCAAAAGAACAGGCCAGAAACAATCTTTCACAGGTATTATCCGAAATAATCATTCTTTTGCACCCCATGATACCCTTTGCCACCCAGGAAATCTGGAGCAGGCTCCCGGGCAGGGAAAACCAGGATCTGAGCCGGGAACTCTACCCGGAAAAAAGGCCGCAGTGCAGTTTCCCTGAGGCCGCGGACAACATGGAATTTCTGCAGCAGGTGGTCACGGCTGTGCGCGGCATCAGAAGCGAGCTCAACATCGCCCCGGGCCTCAAGCTGGAGCTTTTGATGCAGGTGGATGGGCCGGACAGAGATTTTCTGATGAAACACAGGGATCTTATCCAGGGCCTGGCCGGACTGGGGGACATGCAGACCGGCATGGACCTTGAGCCCCCCAGGGGCTGCGGGGCAGCTGTAGTCAAGGGGTATGAACTCTTTGTACCTCTAAAAGGTGTGGTGGACATCCAGAGCGAACTGGCCAGACTGCAGAAGGAACTGGGCAAACTGGAAAAAGACCTAAGCGTGGTGGGCAAAAAACTGGAAAACCCGGGATTTTTAAACAATGCCCCTGCGGATGTGGTGGAAAAGGAGCAGGCCAAGGCAAATCGCATCCGGGAGGAAAAGGAAAAACTCCAGGCCCTTTACACCCGCCTTGAAGGCATACAGCAGGAGTAATAAATATATGGGCAAAGTATATCTCATAGGTGCCGGCCCAGGTGATCCCGGGCTTTTGACATTGAGGGCCAGGGACCTTTTGTCCATGGCCGACGTGGTGGTCTACGACTATTTGGCCAACGAGGACTTTCTGAAATTCTGCAGAAAGGATGCAGAACTTATTTACGTGGGCAAGAAAGGCGGCGATCATACCCTGAGCCAGGAAGGCATCAACCAGCTCCTGGTGGACCGGGCCGGCAGCGGCAACCATGTAGCCCGGCTCAAAGGCGGCGACCCTTATGTCTTCGGGCGCGGGGCCGAAGAAGCCCAGGAACTCCTTCAGGCGGGCATAGACTTTGAGATCATCCCCGGAGTGACCTCGGCCGTGGCTGCCCCGGCCTACGCCGGAATCCCCCTGACTCACCGCAGGTACGCTTCTTCTGTCTCTTTTATCACCGGACACGAAGACCCGGACAAGCCTGAAAGCGCCCACAACTGGGCCAGCCTGGCCACCGGCACCAGCACCCTGGTCTTTTTTATGGGGGTCAAGAACCTGCAGCACATCAGCCACAGCCTCATCCAGGCCGGCATGGACCCGCAAACCCCTGCAGCCCTGGTTCGCTGGGGCACCACCTGCATGCACAGGTCCATGGTCTCCACCATACAGGACATCCCCGGCCAGGCAGTAGAACAGGGCTTCAAGCCCCCGTCCCTCCTGGTGGTGGGACATGTGGTCCACTTAAGAGATGAGCTCAACTGGTTTGAAAAGCTGCCCCTCTTAGGCAGAGGCGTGGTGGTCACCCGGGCCAGGGAGCAGGCCAGCGGCCTGCTGGAGCAGCTCCTGGAACTGGGAGCCTGC
>PWSL01000277.1 GCA_003563255.1 Desulfonatronospira sp.
AATGAAAAGGCAGCCTTGTCCAAAACCGTGTCCCGGTTTTGGACAATACCTCTGCTTCGCCTCTTAAACTTTGCGTACTTTGCCTGCCCAGTTGAATTGCTCGAAGAGCAAGCCCGAAGGGTATTCAACCGGGGCGGCTGGCCTGCCACGCGCTTCGCGTGGTTATTGTTTTTTATGACAGGGTTTCAGGAGTAAGTCACTAACGTGTCCTTCCGTATGTTCTGTGGGCAGAACCTCTTGGTTTGCTTTGAAAATGAAACAACCTGTTGTTCCGAAATATGTGCTAAGCGCTACTCCAGATTGGATGCAGCAAAATCCCAGTTCGCCAGCTTGTCCAGAACCGCCTGCACATAATCCGGACGGCGGTTCTGATAATCCAGGTAATAGGCGTGCTCCCAGACGTCAATGGTCAGCAGGGGCTTCATATTGTGCACAAGGGGCAGATCCGCGTTCAGGGTCTTGGTCACCTTGAGCCTGCCGCCTTCCAGCACCAGCCAGGCCCATCCGCTGCCGAACTGAGTCACCGCAGCGCTGTGCAGTTCCTTCTTGCAGGCATCTACAGAACCGAATGCTTCCTCCATCTTCTGCTTGAGAGCTGCCGGAGGTTCTTTACCACCCTGCGGGCTCAGGCTGTTCCAGTAAAATGTGTGGTTCCATACCTGGGCCGCATTATTAAAAATGCCCACCTTGTCCGCTTTGTTGTGCGTCGCCTGAATTACTTCCTCCAGGGATTTTCCCTCCAGGTCGGTTCCGGATATAAACTTGTTCAGGTTGGTTACATAGGTTTGATGGTGTTTACCGTAATGAAATTCCAAAGTTCTGGATGAAATAACCGGTTCCAGGGCATTCTGCGCAAAAGGCAGCGGCGGTAGTACATGCTCTGCTTTGTTCGCATTATCTTGACCCATAAAAAAACCTCCCTTTTTGCTTAGTTGAAAAAGCCCTGCACATACACGACATTTTCAGTTTGTTGACCTGCAGATATTTGTATCTGTTTAGCGCTTTTTTTGGAAAGCAGGGGACAGGCACTACGGAACCCGTTTGAGCATCGTTTTGTGCTCAAAACGACTCATTTTCTGGGACAGGTGGAGCCCGGAAGAGCCAGTCCCCGTGCCACATGCAAAGCGCTGACAGATACAGATATTTATATCTCCAGGCCTGTCTGTCAAGCAGTAACAGTTTCAAAGATACCCCGCAGCTTTTTCTTACCCCTGCCCCAAAATGTCGACACATGCCTAACGCGGGCTTTGCCCGCAACCCAAAAACATATTCTCACGCAAAAGCGCCTCAGTTAAATGGCTCCGCCTTCACTTCGTGAATTTATCGGGGCTGGCAAAGGTCGCCAAGGAAGACAGGATAATTTTTCATTTGTCACTCGTTTCTCGTGACAAATGAAAAGGCAGCCTTATCCAGAACCGTGTCCCGGTTTTGGACAATAGACCAGCTTCGCGTCTTTAACTTTGCGTACTAAGCCTGCCCTGTTGAATTGTTCGAAGAGCAAGCCCGAAGGGCATTCAACCGGGGCGGCTTTGCGGTGCAAAAGGGTGCCAAAACCGGCCCGGGGACAGTCCCCTGGCCTTGTGCCATTAGTCACACCCGAGGACCCCTGAATGGTTACCTATACCTTCTGGTTCAAAATCACTCAGAGGAAAAATATCTTGCCGGATTGGCAAGCAAGTGGTAATATGTATTTCCAGTGCTGATTTTTTTACAGTAACACTAACACTACAGCGAAACTTATATAATATTATACCTGCCTCAATTGGGGACAGGCACCCCCGCACTTATTTTCATTACAAATGATCTTGGTTTTATTGGAAAAAATAAGTGCGGGGAGAGCCAGTCCCCGGAGGGCAGTCATAAGTTTCGCTGTAGTGCTAACCGTAACCATTCAAAAAATAGGTGCAGTGCCCAGCATAACCGGGCTGTTGTCCAGAAACATCGATCTTTTGACAAGTTTCAGGGGTAACAGTTTAGCCATTTGCAGTGGCATGGGGACTGGCTCTTCCAGCCCTTGTTTTCTAAAGTTGAATTCACTTAAGCTTAATCGGAGTAAACCATGTCTCAGGACCCGGTATCCAAAGAGCTTTCCGGCCCATCACCGGAACAGTTTCAGGATCTGTACTCAAACGCCCCGATCGGTATCTTCACCTCCACGCCGGATGGGCGCTTTCTTTCGGTCAATACGACCATGGCCTGGATGTATGGCTATGATTCCCCCGAGGAGATGGTGGAGTCGGTGACGGACATTGCCCGGCAGATTTATGTTAATCCCGCCGATCGGTTTCAATTGCACAAGATGCTGAAGAATTCGGAATCGGCACGCAACTATAAATCCATGCATAAGCGCAAGGACGGCTCCACCTTCTGGACCATAGAGTCGGTGCGCGTCCTTCGGAACGAAGACGGAAGTGTGCAGCATATTAATGGATTCATCACTGACATTTCCGGTCTGGTTCAAACGAGTTCGCCGGATGAAACGCACGCAAAAATGTCCGAAAACAAGTCTTTTAAGACCGGGAGCCCAAACAGAGAGATCCTGCTTGAAAACATTATTGATCGTACCTCTATTCAGCAATTAATGAGCGATTTCTTTGACCTGACCGGTATCGGCGGGGCTCTCCTGGACTTGCATGGCAATGTATCAGCCTCCACCGGCTGGCAGCAGATCTGCTTTGAATTCCATCGAGCTCACCCGGAAACCAATCGCAACTGCATGGAGAGCGACAGGGTGCTCTCCCAAAACGTACGGCCCGGTGAATACAAGATATACCGATGCAAGAACAGCATGCTGGACATCGTGATGCCTATCATGGTCGAGGGCAGGCATGTGGGCAATCTGTTTACCGGCCAGTTTTTTTTCAAGGAAGAGCCTCCGGATCATCAAGTTTTCAAAGACCAGGCCGTGCGATACGGGTTTGATGAAGAGCACTATCTTGCGGCGCTGGAAAAAGTCCCCCTGCTGGACAAGGAGACCGTGACCAAAGCCCTCCGGTTCTATGTAAATCTGGCAGAAATTATCAGTACGGTGGGATACCACAATCTGCAGCTGGAACGGATTCTGAAGGAGCGGGAAGAGCTCCTCGAATCCTTGCGCGCCAGTGAGGAAATGTTTCGCTCCATTTCGGAAAACATTTTCGCCTTGATCGCGATCATTGATCCGCAGGGTCTTTACACCTACTGCAATGCCAGCTATTCTTTCATTCTGGGCTATGATCCTGAAAGCCTGATCGGGACAGAATGCTTCGCCATCGTACACCATGACGATAAAGAGCGAGCGCTCGCTCTTTTTCGTGAGGCCCTAAAAGGACACAAATCAAGACAACTGGAATTCGTCCTCAAGCTGGTCGCCAGGGACGGCAGCGCGAAATGGGTGGAGCACCGTGCTTCCCTGCTTCCCGACAACCAGGGCGGTTTCCGCGGCATCCTGCTGCTGGCCCAGGACGTGACGGAACGTTTTCAGGCCGAGAAGGAAATCAGGAAGTTCAAGACGGTTATTGACCAGGCTGTACACGGCAATGCTATTGCCGACATGCAGGGCAACCTTTTGTATATCAACGACTATTTTGCGCGCATCCATGGGTACAAGCCTGATGAATTGATAGGCCGGAACCTTTCGGTTTTCCACAACGAACAACAATTGAGGGAAGTCCAGAGCATCAACAGGATTCTCGCAAGTGACGGCAAGTTTATCAACAGGGAAGTCTGGCATACGCACAAGGACGGCACAGAATTCCCTATGCTCATGAGCGGTGTTGTGATCAAGGATGAACAGGGAGGCCCTGAATTCCTCGCGGCCACCGCCATTGATATCAGCGACCGTAAACTTGCAGAGGAGGCGTTGCAGGAAGAGCGTTTACGCTTGACCAACATCATCAAAGGCACCAACGTAGGAACCTGGGAATGGAACGTCCAGACAGGGGAAACAGTGTTCAATGAACGGTGGGCTGAAATTATCGGCTGTGCCCTGGATGAATTGGTTCCTGTTTCCATTGAGACATGGGAAAAACATGTCCATCCGGACGACTTCAAGATCAGCATGGATTTGCTGGAGCGGCACTTCAGCGGCGATATGGACTATTATGAGTGCGAAGTACGGTTGAAGCACAAAAACGGCAACTGGGTCTGGGTCCTGGATAGAGGCAAGGTGATATCCTGGACCGAAGACGGCAAGCCTCTATGGATGTTCGGTACCCATCTGGACATTACCATCCGTAAACAGGCTGAACAAACCTTGCTCCAGGCCAAGCAGCAGGCCGAGGCCGCCAACCGGGCCAAATCCGAGTTCCTGGCCAATATGAGTCATGAAATCCGGACACCCATCAACGGCATCATGGGCATGATGCAACTATTGCAGACCACCGACCTGGACAAGGAACAGAAAGAATATGTAAATCTGTCCATTACCTCAGCCAGTCGTCTGACCAGGCTGTTATCTGATATTCTCGACCTGTCCAGGGTGGAGGCGGGCAAAATGGCTGTCCATGAAGAGGAGTTCAGTCTGATAGAGCTGAAGAATTCCGTGAATGACCTGTTCAAAATTACTGCAAAGGAAAAAGGAATTTCCCTGGATTTCAGTATGGATCAGGCCCTTCCCGAAAGAGTTGTCGGTGATCTTTCCAGGGTCAGCCAGATCCTGTTCAATCTGGTGGGCAATGCGGTCAAGTTTACCGACCGTGGAGCTGTGAGTCTGGATATGATGCCACTGCCTCCCGGAAAAGACAAAGGTATCCAGATACTGTTTACAGTATCGGACAGCGGTATCGGCATGCCCGAGGATAAGATCAAGGCCCTGTTCAAGCCTTTTGCCCAGGTGAACGGCTCTTTTGCCCGTAAATACCAGGGAGCAGGCCTTGGCCTGGCCATTGTCAAAAGACTGGTGGAATTGTTGGCTGGTAAAATTTCCGTTTCCAGCACTTTGGGACAGGGGACGAACATATATGTAGTCCTGCCCTTCAGGCTGCCAGGAAAAGTTGCAGAGCCAAAGCCCAGGCAGGATGAACCCCCGCTCAAGGCTGAGAAGTCCCTGCGCGTCCTGCTGGCTGAAGATGACCCGAGCAACCAGTATCCAGCGCAGAAGCTGCTGGAAAAGGCCGGACACACAGTGACCCTGGCCGAGGACGGCCGGCACGTCCTTGACCTGATAAAGGCCCATGACTATGACGTCATCCTTATGGACGTGCAGATGCCGGTCATGGACGGGGTTGAGGCGACACAAAGGATCAGGAGGCAGGAGTCAGAGGTCAGGGATCATAGGTCGGAAACCGGAAGTCGGAAATCGGACCTCCGACATCAGGCCCAGGGCATTCCCATCATCGCCATGACCGCCTACGCCATGGCCGGTGATCGGGAGAGATTCCTGGAGGCCGGGATGGATGACTACCTGGCCAAGCCAGTGACCATTGAAGCGCTGAACTCAGTCCTTGGAAAGGTCCAGGAGGGCAGCTATGGTCACAAGAGCGACTGAAATATGTCAAAAGGTTCATCTCCCTTCAGTTACACGCAGGTTCGATCCCAGGCGTACCCGGGTGAGGAGCTTCTGAGTAACTAGGCATTTTCCGCGACCCTGCGCGGAAAAAGTGGCCCCTCCGGGGCATCATTCCTTTATTGTTCCCACGCTCTGCGTGGGAACATCTTCCGGACGCTCCGCGTCCACCAATCGTTGAGCACGGGGACTGGCTCTCCCGGCACTTTTCTTGTTCCCAGGCTCCAGCCTGGGGACACCACTTTTTTGTGGCTCCATTTCTCGTTCCCAGGCTCCAGCCTGGGAACGAGCGGTCTGAGTTACTTGCTGGTTCCGTCCCGGGCCACCCGGGTGGGATGATTACAAATACGGCTGCAACAGCTTGAACGGTTCTGACCCGACATTGTAGACTTTTTTCAGTTCGTTTTTGGGAAACTCAGGATCATCTTGCAATTGCCGAAGCATCTTTACATTCTCCTCATCCTTGAGAAAATCCTCTTTGGCATCTTCCAGGAGAAGCTGGATATATTTGGATACCTGCTTCTTGTCCGAGATGACGCCTTCTTTACTGAAGACGTTCTGCAGCCGCTGGTCTGTGATGTAGCGGTGGAATCTCTGGTTTAGTTCCTCGACAACCGGGTGCTCTTTGCTGGGCCTGGGTTTTTTGGTTTGCTTGTCGACCTCTTGAAATTTTTTGACTTTCTTTTTCAACATGAACGTGTAACCAACCGGCGAGAGAAGTATGCGGTTGTAGGGCTTGATGACCACGCCTTCAAGAACGTTCGCCCCCGTATGATCTTCAGGAGTCAACAGCGAATTGACGCCTTCAATCTGGACATCCAGAGCGGACTGCAGCCCGTGGAAAATACCCAGGCTGGGTACTATGTAGTGCTCAAACTTTGGTGGCATAACTGATTCGAATTCCCGATGAGCCAGCAAATAACCATCCCGGCGCATATCAAAGAAACGGAAGTCCCTGTTCTTCCCGTAGAAGACGCCCTTGTTGACTCCTGGCCCGAACAGCTCGCCGTAGAGCTGATAGACAACGTTTTCCTCCCTGGCCAGTTGAATAAAATAGTCCATGACCAGATCGTGGCTGCCGTCAAGGACTACCTCGCGCAGGCCGAAAAAATCCTCATCTGTTTCGAGCACCCTGTTTCTGGAAGCGAAATACGGCGTGCTTCCCGGTTCGAAAACAATACTGAAATTCGTCCCGTGGATTTTCTCCAAGACGATATACTCTTCCTCTTCAAGATTTGGATGGAATTCCTTCCAAAGTTCAATGCTCTTGGTTTGGTAGGTGTTATCCATGCTGGGGTATTTCTTAAACATTTCACCAACTCCATTCGGCTTTGATAACTAGTATTTGATGGACACTAAGGCGGGCTTTGCCCGCAACCCAGTAAAGAAAAGAGCTTTTTTGACAGGATTAACAGGATTAAGAGATTGTAATCCTAGCCAAAGGAGCAGACCCGGTTGAACCCTGCGTAACCATTCAGGGGGTGCCGGAACCGGCCCGGGGACAGTCCCCGCGACGCCTTTCCTGCACAAATAAAATATGACAAACGCTAAGTTGTGTGAACCTGTAAAGATAGTACTTAGCGGGGACAGTCCCCAAGCCTGGTGCCAGGAACTACAACTGAGTACCCCCTGAATGCTTACAACCCTGCTATGCCAGGGTGACTTACTCCTGAAACCCTGTCATAAATTAGCTGAAGCTGAACTCAAGAGCCGCCTGGGATCTTAGCGGCATTGAGCAGTTCCCGGATACTTCCAACGGAACCCATCAGGCTTGTTGACTCCAGTGGTATGAATATCCTGTCTCCTTGCTTTGCCACATTGGGCAGAGCCTCAATATATCCCTGGGCGATCAGGTAGCGCATTACATCCTTTGGATCCAGAGAAGCTCCGGTCGCCTCTGCCGCCTGCAAGACCAGGTTGATGGCCTTTTTTTCGCCCTCTGCCCGCAGGCTTATGGCCTGTTTTTCACCTTCTGCTCTCTGGATTTCAGCCTCCTTATCCCCCTCGGCCTTGAGTATCTCTGCCTGCTTGTAACCTTCGGCCTCTCTGACATGAGCCCGCCTGGCACGTTCGGCGGCCATCTGTTTGTTCATGGCGATACGTATGTCATCCGGCACGTCGATGTCTCTGATTTCAACACGGTTCACCTTTACTCCCCACTTGTTGCCGGCCTCATCCATAGTTACCTGTAAGCGGTCATTGATCTGTTGCCTGGACTCAAATATCTGGTCCAGCTCCATGCGTCCAATCTCAGAACGAAGAGAGGTCTGGGCAAGTGTCTGTACTGCCAGCACCAGATTCTCTGCACCATATATCGCTGAATGCGCGTCCATAATCTGATAGTATAAAACCCCGTCTATTTGAACACCCACGTTATCCTTAGTAATGACCTGTTGTTTGGGAAAGTCTAAAACTACCTCCCGCAGATCAATCCTTTTTTCAGTTCGTATCAACTTTTGCTCGTTTTCATACCGAACTATTGTAATAGGTCTGTGTCGGTCAATAATGGGGATGATCAGATTCAGGCCCGCCTCAATTGTGCGGTGGTAGCGCCCAAGCCTTTCTATGACCATTGCATGTTTTTGTGGAACAATGACCAATCCTTTAACTATAAGCACAACAAAAGTTATGGCTATCAGCATAATCAACAAACTCAAAACTTCTCCCATAGCGTAATCTCCCTTGGTTATATATATTAACACTACAGCGAAACTTATTTATTGACCTCCGGGGACTGGCTCTCCCCGCACTTATTTTTAAAATGCCGTCAAACATCCTTCAGAAAAATAAGTGCGGGGGTGCCTGTCCCCAATTGAGATACCATACTGTTTTTATAAGTTTCGCTGTAGTGTTAGGCGCTTAATGAAAATTTCAAACCAACATGTTGGTCGTAATAATCGGTTCCTGGTTCTTCGTTCCTGGTTACCTCTCGTTCCCAGGCTCCAGCCTGGGAACGTCTAGTTCTTGCGGCTCCAGCCGCTTCTCAAAAAATGTGTCTGCAGCCACAAAAAAGCGTTGTTCCCAGGCTGGTGCCTGGGAACAAGAAAGAAAAGAAAAGAAAAAAATCCCTGCTTGTATGTATATGTGTATATGGGACAGGCACCCCGGCACTTTTTTTTATTGAACAAGATACAGATTAGTGGCTTACTCCTGAAACCCTGTCACAAAAAACAAGAAAAATTTGAGCCATGACGG
>PWSL01000374.1 GCA_003563255.1 Desulfonatronospira sp.
ACGGTCCTGCGCCTTGTCCTGGGCCTTGTAACACCCCGACAGGGCCAAATATATGTCAATGACGCGAACCTGTCGCATCTAAACAATGAAGCCTGGCTCAGGCATGCGGCCTATCTTCCCCAAAAGCCTCATCTGCTTGGCTTGAGCGTTCTGGAAAACATCAGACTGGGCAATGAAAACGCCTCTGCCCAAGAGGTGTACCTGGCCGCCCAGAAGGCCGGCATCCACCAGGAGATTCTGGCCCTGCCCCATGGCTATGCAACCGTTCTGGGAGAAGACGGCCAGGACCTGTCCGGAGGCCAGCGCCAGAGGGTGGCCCTGGCCAGGGCCTTTGTCCGCCCCTGCCCCCTGGTGCTGGCTGATGAGCCTGGAGCCGGTCTGGACCGGAAAAATCGGGATATAATTCACACCGCCCTGCTGGAAATGGCTGAAGAGAGAACAGTTATAATATGCACCCATGACCAGGATGTACTCCCCGGGGCGGACCTGGTAGTACAGCTGAAGGACATGCCCCCCGGGCAGGATATGGTGCAGCGGCCATGAAGGAGCTTGGCAGACTGCTGTCCATTATGCTGCCCCAGTGGAAATGGCTGCTTCTGGGTATGCTTTGCTCCTTAGTCACCCTCCTGGCCAACGCCGCCCTTTTGTCCCTGGCAGCCTGGTTTCTGGCCTGCATGGCCCTGGCCGGTATAACCGGAGTCCCCTTCAACTATCATCTGCCGGCCGGCGGCATCCGCACCCTGGCCATTGTACGCACCGCGGGCAGGTATGCTGAAAGACTTTTTACCCATGAAGCCACCTTCAGGCTCCTGGCCCACATGCGGGTCTGGTTTTTCAGCCGTCTGGAGCCCCTGGCCCCGGCCGGTCTGGCCGGCATACACAGTGGTGATGTCTTTTCGCGCATCAAGGCCGACATTGACCACTTAGACCAGTTTTACCTGCGCTTCGTCCTGCCCCTTTGCACTGCGGCTGCGGCCCTGCTGGCTGTATTTTTGTTTGCAGGATGGTTCAGCCCTGCCCTGGCCCTTTATCTTTGCTGTCTGTGGATTCTGGCCGGAGGTGTTTTGCCCCTGGTTCTTCTCAGGCAGGGAATGAGCATCGGCCAGGGACAGGTACAGTCTCTTTCCAGGATGCGCTCCCTGGGGGTGGACCTCATCCGGGGTCTGGAGGAACTGGTGGTCCTGGGACAGACCAGGCGCATTCTTGTTGAGCTGGAAAAGGAAAACAAGATTCAGACCAGTATTCAGGCCAGGTATTCTAAGCTGGAGGCCTGGGCCGAAGGGGGCATGACCCTGTTTGTCGGGCTTTCAGTATGGGGCACCCTCATAATCGTCATCCCCCTGGTGCAGTCAGGAAAAATTTCCGGTGAAAATCTGCCCATGCTGGCGGTACTGGCCCTTCTAAGCTTTGAAGGAGTGCAGCAGCTTCCTTCGGCATTCAAGGCCTGGGGCAGAATCAGGGCCTCAGCCCGGAGGCTTTTCTCCATTATTGACCAGAACCCCCTGGTGCAGGACCCCCCTGAGGCCCTGCCTGCTCCTGAACAGTTCAGCATTGAATTTAGAGAGGTATCTTTTTCCTATCCCGGAAGAAGTAAGCAGGTGTTAAAATCCATGAGCTTTCAGGTCCGCTTTGGTGAAAAAGCAGGCATAACCGGCCCGTCAGGAGCCGGCAAAACCAGTATTTTCAATCTCCTGCTTCGTTTCTACCCCCTGCAGCAGGGACAGATACTTCTGGGCGGACGAAACATCCAGGATTACAGGGCCGAGGACGTGCGCTCCTGGACAGGGGTAGTGTCCCAGGAGTGTTTTCTGTTCAACTCCAGCATCAGAGAAAACCTGCTCCTGGCAAGCCCCCATGCCCGGGACAAAGACCTGTGGCAGGCCCTGGCCCGGGCCAGGCTGGAAGATTTTGTCGCTTCTCTGCCGGACTGCTTAGACACCCGGGTGGGGCAGGCGGGACTCAGGCTTTCCGGGGGTCAGGCCAGGCGGCTGTGCATCGCCCGGACACTGCTGAAGGATACGCCCATACTTCTGCTGGATGAACCTACAGAAGGCCTGGACAAAGATACTGAAGCAGCCCTCTGGGACACCCTGCAGGAAGTCATGGCCCAAAAAACGGTCATCCTCATCACCCACCGCAGCATGGGCCTGGAATACATGGACCGGGTCATCAGCATGGACTGACGTAACCATGCAGGGGGTGCCAGCAATCGCCACCGGGAATAGACTTGAGGCGTACTACCCAGCCGTGAGCGGCAGAGCCGCCCGCCTATCACGCCCCTGGCGTGATGAAACAAACGTAGTTTCAGCGTAGCTGGTTTCACTGGGATGTGCAACGAAATTGCCAGCCTGTCACGCCTATGGCGTGATTGAATAGCTCAAAGAGCTGGCCCGCAGGGCATTCAACTGGGGTGCCAAAAAAATCTTTTTAGGCCCGGGAAGCCTTCAGGCTTCACACGGGTGCTTTGCACACACGGTTTTGAAGAATAAAGTTCCCCAGAAGCATGCCCCGCCCATATCTTTAAACGCAGCCTTGATGTATTCGTTAGAGTTTCTTCAGGCTTTGTATGCGCAGGTAGCAAATAGTTTTAAGGATATGTGCGGGGGCATTGCCCGCCTGGCAGACAGGCAAATTGGCATATCTCCCCCATGAAGGATGCTCAGATGAGGACAGTCCCCAGGCCTTGTGCCGGAAATCACCACAGAGGACCCCCTGAATGGTTCTCCGTGTCCAAAATGACCGCAGAGCGGACCAGATTCGCTCCCACGAAGAGCGTGGGAGCGATAAGAAGAAAAAGCTTCAGTGTTCTCTCGTGTGTTCCGTGGGCAAAAGCTCTTGGCTTTCTTTGAAAAGAAAAGCAGGGGACAGGCACCCCCGCACCTTTTTCTGAAGGATAACTGACACTTTTAAAAAAAGTGCGGGGAGAGCCAGTCCCCATGCCACATACAAAGGGGCTAAACTGTTATTCCCGGCAATTTTTTTATGGCAGAAAACCTGCAGGATGCCTGCATCAAGCAAAGGCTGAGATATTAACTGTCCATACGACATGTAACGAGCTGACAGATATCAGATAATAACTATTGCATATGCTTCAGAATCATGCCATGCTTGCAGGCCATGTCTGATTCAGGCAGTGTTTTAATTATACCTGATGCTGTAAACAGACATATTGACTTTGATTCTGAAGTAAGGCAGGTATCTCTGAATCTGCTTTGAAAAATGCATATGCCTGTGTATCGTCTAAGTACAATATCTCATGCAACAACCCTTAAATCTTGAATAACTCAACCAAGGAGAAAATAATGGACGACCACGTAAAACAGGCTCTGGAGATCGTCAAGGCCCAGGCCGCAGTGAGGAATATGGCCGAGGAAGAGATTAATTCCATGATCAAAACCCTGTCTGCGGGGATACAGGAAGCGTCAAGGACAGATGAAGCGAAGGAAAAAGAGTCTCAAGAACCTGCTGTGGATCCTAAAAAGGCCATTAAAGAAAAAAGCATAACCTGCCTGGAGTGCGGCAAGTCTTTCAAGGTTCTGACAAAAAAACATTTTGCAAAGCATGACTTAACCACTGAGGAGTACAAGGCCAAATGGGGCTACAAGAAGAACCAGTCACTTGTGGCGAAATCACTGGCCCGGGAGCGGCGCAAAAAAATGCAGGATATGGAACTGTGGAAAAAGCGTGAAATTAAGATGCCCGGGAAAAAAACAACATGATGCCTCGCGTCGTGTGGGCATAGAATACCCGGTTAAACACCGCCTCCGGCAGTCAAACGCAAGTATGGTTTAACTGGGTGAACTTTTTACCAAGCCACCGTTTAGCAGCCCTTTAACTCTCAAGTTTCAAAATATAAAGGCAAATCAATGTAGTTTTAGGCAGACACAATTTGACCATGTTTTCCCCTGATATCACCTTGCAAGATTTTGATAAGCGCAGATGCTGACTGATCTGGTGTCAAAAGCTGGTTATTTTTCTTCCATGGCCTGAATACTTGATGAAGATGTTTGGCAGCACCCCCTTTTGCCTCTCGTGCCTGTTCCTGCATTCTGGTATCAACAATACCGGGTCTAAAGATAAAACTGATAACTATGCTGTTTTCAGCGGCCAGTTGTCTGACAAGATGCTCCTGAGCCGCCTTAGCAGCACAATATGCAGCTATTCCAGGCTGGGTTATTTCTGCAGCACCTGAACCGGCAAACACTGCTACTCCATGGCCGGTTGATATAAGCTTTGGGACAAAATATTTGATCATAAGATACGAAGCTTTGACGTTGACATCGAAAATTTTGGCAAACTTATCCTCATCCAGTTCCCAGATGGTAGGCCCGGGAAAGAGCAAGCCGGCAACATGTATAAAACCTGACAGGTTGCCGATTCTTTGAGCTGCTTTCAAACAATGGAGAACTGTATCAGCCAGTGATATGTCTCCGGGAACGGCTATCGCTTGTATCCCGGTACTTGAGCATCGGGCGGCGGTTTCTTCCAGTAGTTCCTGACTGCGAGCGTTCAAGACAAGGTTCACGCCCTGTTTTGCCAAACCTAGTGATATGGCCTTGCCAATGCCCATTGATGCACCGGTGATGATGAAGGTTGAGTTCTTTGTTAACATGTTTGCTCCTTTGGGAAGACTCAGGTTAATTGGTCAGCAGTCGCGAGGGTCGTAAGTGCATTCAGAAAACACCCGCTAAATGCGCCTGTCCCCTAGCGTGACATCGTGACATTGAAAATAATTGTTTTCAACCGTTATTTCAGTATAACCATTCAGGGGGTCCTCAGTGGTGATTACCGGCACTCACGCCTTTGGCATGACTGGGGACTGTCCCCAGGGCCTGGTGCCAGTAATCGTCACCGAGGACCCTCTGAATGGTTACTATCAATCCATTAAGGAAAGCAGGGGACAGGCAACCCCGCACTTATTTTTCTGAAGGATGTTTGACGGCATTTTAAAAATAAGTGCGGGGAGAGCCAGTCCCCATGCCACATGCACATGGCTCAACTGTTACTATAACTGGCTTTCTGGCACAGCCAGAGTTAGCTATAAGGATCATTACCATGAAAGCAAAAACAGCTTACCGGAAAAAAATTGAAGAATTGAACGACCTGATTCAAAATGAAAAAGACATTTTAGTGGTTGGACAATACTTTTTAGACCACTTGTCTTCTGACAGAGATTTTATGTCAGCTGGAAAAATCGTCAAAAACAAACTGATAAAACAGGTTCTGCAAAAAGTTGGAGAGCAGTATGTCAGTCAGGATGCTAAAATCGCCAACATGCTGGTTACTCACATTAAAGAATTCGACTTTTACCACGGTCCTTTATTCCTTGGAGGCAAACACGCCAGCTTTTTTTATTTCAACAAGCCCCAAATCGGAATGGCCATGATTGTCCAGAGCATGGATGAAAATGCCAACACGTCTTTTGTAAGATTCAGGGCAGCCCTGCTCCCGAATAAAGGAGTCACGGTTTTGCCCCATAATCCGACAGTACAGCAATAAAGGAAAGCAGGGGACAGGCACCCCCGCACATATTTTTCAATAATGATCTTCACATCAGCTAAAAATATGTGCAAGGAGAGCCAGTCCCCCTGCCACATGAAAATGGCTAAACTGTCTCCTCTTTTCTTATCTTTAGTTGCGGGCAGAGATCGCTTTGGTTCGTAAACCTTGATTACTATCCTTGCTTTAACACTACAACGACACTTTATTTGAACTCGAAGGGGACTTATAATAATCCGTAAGTCTTCCTTAGGAAAAAAAGTGCCGGGTGCCTGTCCCCGGTGGCTGTAATGAAAAAATGACTTCTCTCTTCTCCCAAGCTCTGGGGTAACCATTCAGGGGGATGTCGAAACCGGCCCGGGACAGTCCCTGCGACACCTTTTCAGCACAAATACAAAAATTTCAGACGCGAAGTTTTGTGAACCTGCACAGATATTACTTAGCGGGGACAGTCCCCCCAGGCCTGGTGCCGGTAAACACCACCGAGGACCCCCTGAATGGTTACGCTCTGGGCCTCTAGCGAGTCTTCGAAGCGGGCGAGAGACAATATTTTCTTCAGTATGGCTTTAAACCTTTTCCCGGCTTCGTACGCTTTAGCCGGATGAACCAAAATTTACACAAAGTGTCGCTGTAGTGTTAACATACCCATTTTATTTGTTTTATTTTGCGCTATAAATAATTATGGACAAAATGAAATGTTTTAGGCAATAAAAAGATATGGTCAGTAGCATTTCGTTGTGGTTACAGAAATAAAAGGGTGTCCACATGATTTTTAGAACCGAGCTGGCGATTGATCTGGGTACGGCTAATACCTTGATATACAGACGTGGAGACGGCATTGTTCTGAATGAACCCTCAGTCATACTGCTGGATAAACGCCGCAGAGAGATTCTTGCTGTAGGAGATACAGCCAGGGAATTTTCTGGGCGAACCCACCCCAATGCCATTTCAATGAAGGCCTTAAGCAAAGGAGTAATATCAGATTTTGAGGTAACTCAAATAATGATCGACTACTTTATACGTAAGTCATTGCCTAAAAAACGTCTTTTCAAACCACTTATTATCATAGGGGTTCCATTAGGAATAACCCAGCTGGATAAACGTGCAATCACTGAAGCAGCCTGGTTGATAGGGGCCAAAAAAGTCAGGCTTGTGAATGAACTGATGGCAGCAGCCATAGGTGCCGGATTACCAACCGATAAAGCTGAAGGCAATATGATTGTAGATATTGGAGGCGGAACTACAGAGGTTGGGGTAATATCCTTATCGTCTTTAGTTCTTTTCAAGTCGGTAAAAGTAGCAGGAGATGAGATCAATGAAACAATTCAGAGGTATATTCATGATAAACATCGTCTGTCGATTGGTGAACTTATGTCTGAAAAAATAAAATGTAATATAGGAAGTGCTATACCTGTTAATGATGATTTATCCATGGACGTTAAAGGAAAATGTCTTATAAAGGGCACTCCTAAGAACATTACTCTACATAGCTATGAAATTACAGATGCTATTCAGAA
Source organism: Desulfonatronospira sp. (assembly GCA_003563255.1). GTDB lineage: Bacteria > Desulfobacterota > Desulfovibrionia > Desulfovibrionales > Desulfonatronovibrionaceae > Desulfonatronospira. The sequence continues at coordinate 7,017 of PWSL01000374.1, forward strand.
TTCTTTGGATACCATTGTTCGGAGTATAATAGAAGTGTTGTCAATCACGCCTCCCAGCATAGCAGGTGATATTTTAAAAAATGGTATATATTTAACTGGTGGTGGTTCTTTGCTCAACGGAATGAGCGATTTCATTACCCAGCATACATCAATAGAAGTTATAATAGATGCTGATCCTTTAACTACGGTTGTGCGTGGTGCCGGAATGATTCTTGATAATCAAGACATTTTTGAGGACGCTTTTTTTGATAATACCTGACTCAAAATTTGTACCTGTTTAGCGCTTTGTCACATGCAAAGCGCTAAACAGATACCCCATAACTGATTGTCCCTCCCAGTAAGATGTGACTGCAAAAATGATTTTTTTAGTCACATCAAAGCATGGGGCAGGCAGTACGGGAAACAACTTGAGCATCATTTTGTGCTCAAAACGACTCATTATTCTGGGACAATCACGCCTCAGGCGTGAAGGAAAAGCCAGTCCCCTTGCTACCTGCTAAGCGCAAAACAAATACTTTTATCCAAATTTTCCTGTTAAACGTTCCAGAGAGTCTTCATACTCTATCAGTTTATATTCTCTGTAGTTTTCATGAATCTTTTTGCTCATTTCGGGCAATTCTGTAATAATCTGCTGTACAGTTTTTACCAGCGCCCCATACCTTACCCAATATTGATCTTGCAGTTGCATTAATCTATCAAAAGAATCTTCAAGTTCTTTATAATCTTCGTTTAAATCTTTATATTCGATATAAAGCTCTTTTAACTTATTTGCAAGTTGTTCGTTTCTTGCACGAAGAGTATTGTTTTCTTCAACAAGTGAATCATATTTTTCGATATATTTTTTTCTAACAGTTTTAAGTTCATTCAACTTTTTGCGTAATTTATTTTCTGTGCTTACGTCTCTATAAGAAACTGGTATCGTGCGGTCTTGAGGCATTTCCCAGGGCACATCTCCAAATGTATTACGATTTTTCATTATTATCCCCTTTTGTTCATTTTTACCTTTCAAGTTATGTATCTGTTTAGCGCTCTTAATCATTATGTCTAAACTGTTATGTAATTGGAAAAGGTTTCTATCTGATTACGCAATACATTTAAGTAAGCATGAAAAAAACAAAACCAACTTAACTACCTGAAATCATTAACCATAAATTTAACCCCCCGTAAATATGGAAACCATATCATCAAACTTTGAGATAATTGTCAACAAAAAAGTATCTGTTTAGTGCTTTTCAGGGAAGCTGGGGACAGGCACTCCGGGAACCACTTGAGCATCAATTTGGGAAAAAAAGACTCATTTTCTAGGACAAGTGGGTCCCGGAAGAGCCAGTCCCCATGCCACATCCTTTCACATGGGTTGCGGACTCAGTCCACTCTAACCACGCAAAGCGCGTGGTTCGCGTGGTTAATCCTGCCTGTCACTTACAGGGGGATGCCGAAACCGGCCCGGGAACAGTCCCCGCGACACCTTTTCTGCATAAATACAAAAATTACAGACGCGAAGTTTTGTGAACCTGCACAGATATTACGTAACTATTCAGGGGGTGCCAGCAATCGCCACCGAGAATAGACTTGAGGCGTACTCCCCTAACAGTGAGCGGCAGAGCCGCCCGTGTGCAACGAAGTTGCCCGTGCCAAAAAGATCTTC
>PWSL01000049.1 GCA_003563255.1 Desulfonatronospira sp.
CACCCAGTTCCGCATCTGGGCGACTAAGTTGCTGAAAGAATACATCACCAAGGGCTTTGCCATGGATGATGAGCGGCTGAAAAACGGTCGTTATTTCGGCAAGGACTATTTCCGTGAGTTGTTGGAGCGTGTACGTTCCATCCGTGCTTCCGAGCGACGTATCTATCAACAGATTACAGATATTTTTGCTGAATGCAGTATCGACTATGACCCTAAATCTGAAACCACACGGTATTTCTATGCACATGTACAGGATAAGTTCCACTTTGCCATCACAGGGCATACTGCCGCAGAAATAATTTATCTCAAAGCCGATGCCGAAAGGCCGCTGATGGGGATGATGACTTACAAAAATGCTCCGGACGGACGTGTGCTCAAATCAGATACCACCATAGGTAAAAACTACCTGCAGGAAGATGAGATCAAAAAATTGGAACGGACCGTTGCCGGATTTTTCGACTACATCGAGCGGATCATTGAAAACCGAACCACCTTCACCATGGAAAGCTTTGCCGAGAGTGTGAACCGCTTTCTGGAATTCAACGAATATAAAATTCTTGAAGGTTATGGCTCTGTTTCCCGCAAACAGGCCGAAGCAAAAGCATTTGCTGAGTATGACAAGTTCAACAAAACCCAGCGCATTGAATCTGACTTTGACAAAGCCATTAAACAGATTGAATCCTCAAATAGAACCGGTGGTTAAGCGGTAGGTAAGAAATCCATGGCACAAAATTCAAATTACAAACTGATGCACATTGGCATTCAATGGTATGTCGTGGGAAATGGATGCAGAATACCAGTTGAAGATAAGATTTCCGGCTTGCTGCTAATAGATCAATTGAACAAAGAAGTGCAAGATACCAAGACCTGCAGCTCACAGCTCGTCCAATCCCATGATTGTGGCCAGAGATAACCGATAAAGGTACTTTAGCTCAACTTTTTTCCACCCAAAACTTTTTTCAATTTCAAACGAACTCACGTCTTCGCGCCTGCCTGTTATCTTCCCTGAAAAAATGGAGGATATGATGAATCAGGTATCAGCATTCGGCCAAGCAGGCAGCAACAATTCGGCGCAGGAGGTGGAGATGATTGAGAGTGATCTTTTTAGCGCTATCAATGACAAGGTCAATGAGTCTCTGAAGTCCAGGGGAAAAGTAAACATTCTTATTGCCGGTAAGACTGGCGTAGGCAAGAGTACCCTAATTAATGCAGTGTTCCAGGGCAATCTTGCACAGACAGGTCAAGGCAGGCCGGTGACTACGCAGACCAGGGAAATCACCAAAGAAGGAATACCGGTCAGCATTTTTGATACCAGGGGGCTTGAAATTGCCGAGTACAAGGAGACCATCGGCGGACTTGCAGCTTTTATTGCAGAAAGAAACAGTGATACATATCCAATGAAGCATGTTCATATTGCCTGGGTTTGTATTTCAGAAGGATCACGGAGGGTTGAAGACGCTGAAATAGCTCTTGTCAGCGAACTGGCCCGTTTCGTGCCAATTATTGGGGTAATTACTCAGGCCCAGTCCGACAGGGGATTCAAAAACGAGGTTATTTCCATAATTCCCCAGGTCAGAAACGCAATCCGGGTTCGGGCTTTGGAAGAGCAGCTTGATTCAGGTCATGTTATTCCTGTTATGGGGCTTGAGGATCTTATCGATCTGACCATGGATCTGGTTCCTGAAGGCCAGAAAAATGCTATGGCTGCGGCCCAGAAAATTTCCATCAAGCATAAAAAAGAGCGGGCAACAAAGATTGTCGCTGGTGCTGCCGCATCTGCCGCAACTGTAGCATTAAGCCCGATACCTTTTTCTGATGCAGCACTTCTTGCACCCATTCAAGTGGGCATGTTGGCTGGGGTAAGCTCAGCATTTGGGTTGCCCGTTTCCAAAGCCTTTTTATACACTTTGATTTCCGGCAGTTTTAGCGCTGTAGCAGGCTCAATTGGAGGCAGAGCTCTGGTTGCCTCGGCTATGAAGTTTATTCCGGGTGTCGGCACGGTAGCCGGGGGTATGATTGCTGCTGGTGTAGCCTCGACCCTGACAACCACGTTTGGCATGGCTTATATTAGTGTTCTGGTTAAACTGATGGAAAGCAATCCTGACAGGTTGCCCTCTGCTGAAGAGATTGCCGCCTCGTTTAAATCAACTCTTAAAAGCCAGGCCGGATAAATTATAAGGCTCGGCCTGTGAATGGGGCCGGGCAATATTATGAAAGATTGTTGCCCCCCAGTGTAATCTGCGGGAGCATTACGAGTTTTTTGAAAATGGATGGGGACATTCCCGAAGCCAGGGACAGTCCCCTTCCGGGCGGATGCCTTGCCACATGCAAAGTGCTAAATATTATCTATATTTTATTCTGACAACTACATCTGGAGGGTGTCATGAATAAGTTGTTGTCCGTATTTCAAGATAAATTTTCAAGCGCCAAGGACCATTTTAGCGAATTCCTTTTTAAAGAAAGGACTTTGAATGTTTCTGACAAACTGATCAATCAGGCTGTCCAGGCTGATGAAAGATACAGGGGCAAGCTGTCTGAAAAGGGCCTGTCTGAAGTTGATTTCCAGGCCGAGCAGGATAAGCTCATTGTAAATGGTGTGCTGAGCAAGCATGTTAAGGATGCTGGATTCAAGGTTGAGCTTCGACCTGAGAAAATAATCTGGACAAAAGATGAACAGATCATTTTTATGAAGATGCTGGACTATGATTTGAAAATGCAGCGGGGCGGGTATTTTGACCTGTTCAAGCTGAGCATGGTCAAGGTGTTTATGGCTGCTTTCGGGCAGGAGACTGCTCTAAAAAAGGCCAACATTGAAGTGCAGGATGGGCTGATCAAGGTTGATTTTAAAGACGCTGGAGAAAATGCCAAAAGAATATTCAGATCCATTGAACTGAAAAATATCCAGTGCCTTCCCGGCAGTATTGCCATTACATTCAAACCCCGCAAAGATACAGCTAAGGAAAATATGAATCTGCTCAAGAACTGGCTTGCTGACCTAAGACAGTAGGAAGGGGAGGGAGCATTACGCGTTTCTGACAACTGAAAAAATGATGTGTTTGTCACAGCTTTTTTGGGGTTAAAAGCGGTTTATCATGGCTTGGCACGGCTTCCTGCCCGGAGGCTTACAGCCCGGAGGGGGACTGTCCCTGGCTTCGGGACTGTCCCTTATCTGGTTGTCAGAAACGCGTAATGCTCCCCCGCATGAGGTTGGGACATATGTCTGAGTGGTATTATGTCCAACCTGATGGGGATGAAATTTTCTCAAGAGAAAACGCCAGGTAAGGGACGCGCTGAATAAATCCATGAACCCGGACAAAATTGAGCAAGTCGCTCGAATACTGGGCGTATAATTCAAAATTATCTACTCAACATTAAAAGTTGTCATCAGGAATCAGCCATGTTTTTCCTTGAAATCCTGGCCTTGGCAATCATTATGTATGCAATCTGGATCGCCTTTTTTGAAAAATAACACGACAGCCTGGGCATACTCCCGATCTATTCCACTACTCGCCGCGAAGTACACGAGGAGCGCCTGGAAGAAGGTTCGGTCAGGCTTGAACACCCCGACCGGAATTTTTTATTGTCTTATAGCAATAAATCTTGCTACATCATAAAAGCTGTGGTAAAGCAAAGCATACTTATCTGCTTGAGCAACATGCCTGGAGACTGATTATGAACCAGAAACCAAACCCTTTTTCACTCAGAGAGCTGTCTCCGGCTGCCCCGTTCTGCAACCGTGAGACGGAGATGCACGCCCTGTCCAGGCACGCCTCTTCCGGCGTATCCGTGGTCCTTTACGGGCCGAGACGGTACGGCAAGACCTCTCTGGTGCGCAGGGTCCAGGATCGATTGATGAATCAGGGCGGAGCAGCTCTTTTCAGCGATTTTTTCGGGGTGACCTCTTCCGATGATGTGGCCAGGCGCCTGGCCACGGCTTTGTACCGTTTCACCAGCCCCCGGGAACCTTTGATGAAAAAAGCTATCCGCCTGATGCGCACCTTCAGGCCAGTGTTCAGGCCCGACGAAAGTGGCTCGGTCATGATTACCGTGGAGCCGGCGGGAAAGAGCATCCAGGGACTGGAACTGCTGGAACAGACCTTGGAATCGCTTGGCAGCGTGGTCAAGGACTTTTCCGGTCCTGTCAATCTGGCCCTTGATGAATTTCAGGAAATCACAGAGCTGCCTGACGGGTTTCAGATCGAAGCCCTGATGCGCACATCCATTCAGCGCCTGTCCTGTTCTTTCTTTTTCATCGGCAGTCGGCGGCGCATCCTTCTGGACATGTTCGAGAACCAGAACCGTCCGTTCTATCAAAGCGCTTTGCACATGGAGCTCAAGGCGCTGCCCGAACCGGATCTGATCTTATTTATCCAGGAACGGTTTCAAGCCCGGTCAGCCCGTTGCAATCCGGACCAGGCCCAAGCCATCGCCTCTCTGACCAGGGGGCATCCCTATCTCGCCCAGAAGCTGTGTTTTTTGATTTTTGAAAATTGTCGCGGGACAGTTCAGGATGACCATGTGACGGCATCGGTCCAGGAGCTTATGGAAATGGACCGGCCCCTGTACGAGGCTCAATTGCAGGGTTTGGCCCCCCGCCAGATCGCCCTGCTGCGCGGTCTGGCCGTAGAGCCCACGGCCGCTGTTTTTTCCCTGCTGTACATGCAGCGTCACGAACTGGGGTCCACCGGTGCGGTGCAGGGCGGGTTGAAGCGGCTCACAGCCCTGGACCTGGTAGAGCGGGACGCGCAAACAGAAGTCTGGCGCGTGACCGATCCCATGTTCGCCCTGTGGCTGGCAAGAATGTAATGGTCTCCTGACGGTTCCTGGTCAATTCCATGAGACATAATACCATGCCGGCTGATGATAGCCGCCCGTTGCTTCATTATTGTTGAATTTTTGCAATACCCACAACTTTGGCCGTAATAATCTCTACGTATGGTTAACTATTACATATAGGGGGTTATTATTATGTGTCCAGCTCAGGCCAGGATTATTTCTTATCCCTTGGATAAATCAGATAAGGATGTATTCTCTTACCGGAGACAAAGCCCTGACCTGAGCCAGGGTCTCTGAGACCAGAAACATCATGCTTTCACTTATTCGAGGGCGACCGCATAAATGATCATCATTGGGAAGGCCTTGAATAATTTGCCCGGATTGTCAGCCTGTTTTCTCACATCAATACGATACAAGGGTTGGAATGCCTGCCCCCTGCTTTTCTTAGAAAAGGGCTAAACTGTTATCAACATCACAATTTATATTCCGACACGATTTTTGTTGATTGATCTGGCTTATTAGGCGCTTAGCATAAATTTCAAACAAACATGTTTGTCGTTAAAGAATCTTTGCTTTCTTGTCGGTGGGGACAGGCACCCCGGCACATCATGCCCCGGTCGCGCAAAGCATACTGGGCCAAAAAGTTCGAGCGCAACACAGCCAGGGACGCGGAGAATTAACAGGCCCTGACAAGCCAGGGCAGGCGGGTCGTGGTCGTCTGGGAGTGCGGACTTCGGGACAAGAAGCGCCTGTCGCAACGGCTTTGTGCAGGGAAGACGCCGGATGCGCTTCGCTTATCCGGCCTACACGAAACCGTTACTGCCGTGGTTGCAGGATTCTTGGTAGGCCGGATAAGGCGATAGCCGCATCCGGCACAACGGCTGCACAGTGGAGTAAGCCCGGACTTTTTGAGCAGATACGTCCGTAAAAAAATGCTTTTCGTGTATCAACGCCCGGTCATCCTGACGCACCAATGGAGACAATATGACGTTCACGATTGTTTTTGATCTGGATGAGTTAATAGTCAACATGCAGCTTGGAAAAAGTCCGGAAACTGAGCTTCAAAGGGCGAAAACTTTGCTGGGCGAACAGTGCATGGAGCAGTTGACGCTTGTTGCCATGGGGTGCACATATCTTGTTTATCCTGGCTTCTACGAGGTTTTCAGGTGGCTACATCATCAATGCCATGCAATATACTTTTTCAGTTCAGGCTTGGAAAAAAGAAACATCGAACTTGTTTCAAGTCTTATGAATCGATCTTTTGGTAATGAATCTGATATAATCATGGAAAATATAAAAATATTTTCACGGCACCATTGTCTCGACCTTCGAAATGTTGAAGATGATGACCAATATCAGCCGTTCAGCTTGTTTGGAAATTACAAAAAAGTACTTCGAAATGTCGTTGTTCCTGATGAAAAAATACAATATACATTGCTTATTGAAGACGATCCGACATACATGATGAAAGGTGAAGAAGAAAACATGATCCTCCTTCCTTCAGGAATTGCCTACGTACCAGCCAATCAAAACGACAAATCGACATTGCTTTCACTTCACAAGTCTTACCTGTTATGCGGTATACTTGATTGCATATTCAGTAAAGCGTTAACCAAAAGAATTACTTTAACCAAAGCCTCGGCCCAGGTACATACGAATAGTGAAAACGGAAAGATAACCCTGGACGCCTTGCGTGAAATACGGAATAATGCTGCATATTACGAAAGAGGCCTATCAATATTACGTTCGTTCAATCCAGATCTACAATTTTTCGGAAAAATGAAGTAATATCCAGTGGAATCCGTCAAGGCCAGATACAATCTACTCCCGTGCCATGCATGGCGTTCTTTTGTCGCCGCGGTGGAACGAAAAGCTGAATCAGGCAACGCCCCTTGCCCTCACCCCGCCGCATCCACAATGGCGATTTCTTCCCGGCTCAGGCCGTACAGCGCATACACAAGCTGATCAATTTCCCCGAGCACAATATTGTCGGAGCGCAGAACCTTGCCTTGTCATTCGTAATCAGGTGGATGAATTTTACCGCCACGGCCATCCAGAAAATACGCCAGAAGCTATTTCCGTGCGGTGACGCTCATCTGGGGTATGCTGAAACCGATTGCCTTGCCTTGGGCATCCACGTCAAAGACAAGGGTGCCCGCAAGGTCGCCTCTGAAGAGAAACGTCTCCCGCGAAACCGGATAGAGGTCCATTCGCCCTATCCCGCCTTCAAAGGCAAGCCGGAGCATCAGGCCGGAGCCTTCAAGATAGACCTGGAAATCGATGCCCTCGACGGCCTCTTCGCCTTGCGGTTTGTAGGTTCCGATATACGACCCGACATACGACCGCAGGACGGATAACGGCACCTCCACAAGCTCCGCCTTTTCGGCACCCTCAATGTCAGGCCAGCCGTACACCCGACCGACGCTTCTCACGATTTCGTATATGAGCGGAGTGCCGTTTTCACCGTTCGTCATCACGGCCACGCCTTGCCCCCGTTCGCGCAATCCCATGAAAATTGTTCTGTATCCATGGTTGCCGCCCGTATGCTTGAAGATGAGGTCGTCAACCCCGGTTTCGACCAGAAAGCCCAGGCCAAATTCCGACTGAGGCCGCCGGGTCAGGATGTCGTCCGCGGTCTCCTTGTTCAATATTGTCCCCTGCCCTTTGCTCGCGTTGATGATTTCAATGAGCAGGCGGCCAAGGTCGGAGGGCGTCGTCCAGAGGCCGGCTGCAACGAGTTCTGGATAGGTATGCCATTTTCCCGGCACGACGGCCCCGTCCACGTCGTGGCCGCTGGCCGCGTTGGCCGCCAACGGGCTGGCCAGCGGTTGCGCGAAATCGCTGTCGGACATGCCCAACGGCATGAACACATTGCGGTGCATGTAGTCACGCAAAGGCATCCCGGTCACATCCTGGGTCATCAAATGCAGCACTTCCATTCCTCCGCCTGAATAGGAACATTTTGTTCCCGGCGTGTGGATGACTTTTACGGGCTGGTTGTTGGCCGGCGACAGGCCTTGGAGGGTTTGCAAAAGCGTTGGGATTGCTTCGCCGGAAGCATATCCGGCGAATCCTCCCACGCCTGTGCCACCTGTATGGGACATCAGTCGTTCAATGGTGGCTTTTTCCCTGACGGTATGGGCATTATCGGGAAGTCGCCAGGATTTGAGGTAGTCGTTCACGTTCCGGGTGATGTCCAGGGTTCTGGACTGGGCAAGCAGCATGATCCCGGTCACCGCAACAGGCTTGCTGATCGAACAGGCTTGAAAAACAGTCTTCGCGTTGACCGGATGCGCCCCTCCAGCCTCGACGACCCCATATCCTTTGGCCCATTCAATTTCGCCGTTGTTGACCACGGCGATTCCAACCCCGGGAACTCTGTAATGCCGCATGCGATCTCGCAAATTCAGCAGGGGCGGTTCGCCGTCGGCTTTGTAGACAGCGGGTATGAGAGAATTTTCAACGGCATCGATGCTTTTGGACTTTCCGTTGCTCCCTCCCCCGCAGCTTGTGGACAGAACAAGAGTGAAGACGAAAAAAACGAAAAGATAAAACGATTTTTGCATAGTTTTTTCCTCGCCAGGATAAAGGATGATGTGCACTGTGGCGGGACTTCACTCTCCAGCGGAATTGATTTCCGGGGGCACCAGGGCAGAGACCAGTAGCCGCAAGCCCTTGTTGACGTCGGCGCTGACCTCGTTGGCTGAAAGTGCCAGACCGGTCGCCAGTTCCGGAAAATACGCCGCCACGTTGCCGAAGCCGCCGATCTGGCCTTCATGCCCCCAGCCATGGCCGGCTTCGGGCGTTGCGTACTGAAAGAGGCCGAGGCCGACCCCCTTGTTGAATGCAGAATAC
>PWSL01000144.1 GCA_003563255.1 Desulfonatronospira sp.
AGATTAGAAAAATAAGTGCCGGGAGAGCCAGTCCCCGTGCTCAACGCGTCCTGCAAGGGTTAACCGAATGATGCCCTGAAGGGGCCTCTTTTTCCGCGCAGGGTCGCGGAAAAAGCCTAGTTCCTTGTTCTTCGTTCTTCGTTAACCCCATTTGTCAGGAACCACGAGCCAGGAACGACGAACCAAGAACCAGGAACTAAGAACGCCCAAGGTTTATGATTCATGCACAATTACCAGAAATGTTCCATCAGAGATTTCCCTGCAAAAAGTCAGGAAATGAGGCGACTCGGCAAAAAGCATCTTCATAACTCTTTGTTTTTACTGACTTCTGCCCCCTGCCTGCCCGGTTAAACAAATCCGAAGGATTTCCTGCAAAGCAGGGTTTAACTGGGCCTGCCCCGTGAAACAGCCCGCAGGGCTCCCTGTCGAAGACAGGGGTTTCACTGGGGTCTCCTGACTCCTGCGACTGCAAAAAAGGGTTTTTGCAGCCGAATCTTCAAAGATGGGAGCGATGCGCCTGCCACAGGGCCTGTTCAGTACTTACTTTAGCAATTCATGATTGCTGGTAACCCTATGAAAAAATCATCTCAAGCGAGTGCCGGGTCCCGGACCGCCCGGGTGGTGCGCTTACAGAAATCACTTGACAAGCCATTCCCCTTCTCTTTATGAGCAAATTATCTACTCATAACGGAGCATAAATGGCTGACCTCTTTGCCGGACTTATTTCATCCAAAACCCGCGTCAAACTTCTGGTACGCTTTTTCTTCAACCCGGGAACCAGGTCCTACCTGCGCGAACTGGCCAGGGAGTTCAACGTCTCCACCAATGCCGTGCGCGAAGAACTCAATCAGCTCACTGAGACCAGGCTTCTCTCCACTGAAAAAAACGGGCGCAGCGTCTTCTACCAGGCCAATACAGACCATCCTCTTTTCCCGGAACTTAAGTCCATGGTGACCAAGGTCATGGGCCTGGATCAGGTCATGGACAGTATTATAAACAGGCTGGGCGATCTGGAAAAGGCATACCTCATTGACGACTATGCCCAGGGCAGGGACACCGGCATAATAGATCTGATCCTGGTTGGGAATATTGACCAGTATCACTTAAACGATCTGACCAGAAAAACTGAACGCTATATCAAAAGAAAAATCAGGCCTCTGGTCTTGACCAGGGAGGAGTTTGAAGATTTCACACCCAGGCTCAAAGATAAGCCGCATCTGCTGGTATATGAGCGGGACGGGGTTCCTGGTTCGTAGTTCCACGTTCTTCGTTAACCAAGAACCAGGAGCTTTTGAACAATCCTTCCCAGGCTGTGCCTCTTGACAAAGACCTGGCCCTGCCAGAACATGTAAAGCGGGTCGATGTAGTAGCTATGGGGCGTTGCCGCATCATCACACCTGCCGATGAAGCATGGGACAGCTGGCTTGACCGCCCCGGAGTGACCCAGGACTTTATTAACCAACCCAGTCAGCCGCCTTGTGCATGAGCGTGAGGTGCTTATGACAGACAGATCACGAGACATGCAAGAATCTGAGGCCCCATTGTTTGAGAAGGAGGGAATATGACGAAAACAGCTTTGGAGATGACCAGGCAAGAGTGGACTGCTTATTTGTCAGGTGTTGCAAAATATAAGATACTTGATCCGGTATCAGTACAGAAACGGAGAAAGGAGGCTATGCGGCTTGCAAACCATGCTGCAGAGCTTTTACGCAAGGAGTATTCCGCAAAAAAAGTTATTCTATTTGGCACATTGGCCATGGATACCGGTTTTTCCGAACATTCAGATATAGATCTGGCTGCGTATGGAATACCTGATGCTTTATTTTATCGCGCGGCAGCCAGAGTTTCAGGTCTTAGCCCGGAATTTACAGTCGATCTGGTGGATCCGGATTCATGCCGACCATCTGTCAGGGAATCGATCCTGACCAGGGGTATTGAGTTGTGACTTCTGAACTTGCAAGGCTCGCTGAACGAATCCGCCTGGAAATGAATGACTTGGAGATAATTGTTGATCGCGCCGTAACCGGAGTCATCCGTGCAAAACAATACCAGGATGACATATACCTTGATGGCGTTGCTCTAAATCTTCACGCTTTCTACACTGGCATAGAACGCCTTTTCGAAATAATTGCTGCTCATGTGGATGGACAGCTCCCACAAGGGGCAAATTGGCACAAGGTTTTGCTGATACAGATGGGCCGAGAAGTTCCTGGTCTTCGTCCTGCCGTCATCTCAGATGAGATTCATGTATTTCTGGACGAGTACCGAGGTTTCAGACATGTTGTCCGGAATATTTATACATACAAATTTGATCCTCTTAGAATTGACATTCTTGTTCGCAATGCAAAACAACTTTTTGAGCAATTGAAACGAGAAATGCTGGCTTTTGCAGATTTTCTGGACTTTCTGGCCAACCAAACACCCTCAAGGAGCAGGTGATAAGGCCAGGTAAATCTTAAACTTCCTGATGGCTTTGATTATGCTGAAGATGCTTAGACAGACAGCACATCTGTGAACAAGAATTCAATAGTCTTTTTGAACTGGCAGGGAAGACAAAAGCCAAGATTGGTGGATTTATCAAAGATTCAGACTTTTCCACCGGTTTTTGAGAACCACAAAGATAGACCGATTTGAGAGCCAAGATCGTATGGCATCCAATTCTTTGACTTGAAGTTGAAAACCTTGATTTCCCTCACCAGGAAACGCTGTTGAGGTCTAATAAGTGACTTGACAGTAGCATGTCGTACCCTAAAATGAATGGACAAGAAGTATTCGCGAGCAGTGTCTGTAAGCACCATATCAATATATGCCAAATAGTACGCAAATTTGGCCCGAAATCGCCCTATCAGTATATGGGATATAGTAAGCAAAAATTTTCCACAATTCGAGCGATTTTTGGGTGTTACTATGCTATTCCCAAAGGGTTGTAACGATATAATCTTCCTAATGTCTGCTCATAAAAACAGTTTTTATATTGACTGAGTTACAAAATTATCTATTTATTACAATAACTTATATATAAAAAAAGCAGTAGCGCCATCAACATCAAAGTTTTAATCATGCTTAAGAATTAATTTAGTAAAGGTTATCACTATTGAAAAAACTGCGTACTACTTCTTGTGTACAGATAGATAAGAATTGCTACTGCTTTGGTGTACTCATGAGGATGCCACTTGAAAATATAAGTTAACAGCTAACACTTTGATATTTATAGATAAAAACGATATATATTCGCATTAATTATTGCATGGCGAATATTTTTGACCTTGTTTTTAACTTATAAAATGGCTCTGAAAAACGCCTGGAAAAGTCTGAATATGGTTTGAATTTTAAGGGAATAACAGAGACAGACAAAATATGGATTACTTTTTATTCCATATCGGGTACTGGTAAATATAGGTAGCTGAACGTTTATCTATGGAAAAAGGCGGGTGACTGCAGGGATTGGGGAATTGAGGGATTGAGGGATTGAGGAATTGAGGGATTGGGGAATTGAGGAATTGGGTAATTGAGGAATTGGGGAATTGAGGGATTGAGGGATTGAGGAATTGAGGGATTGAGGAATTGAGGAATTGAGGAATTGGGGAATTGGGGAATTGGGGAAGAAGGCATGGAGCATGGGGAAGAGGGCATGGAGCCCCGGTGAAACCCCTGTCTACGACAGGGAGCCCTTTAGGCTGTTTCACGGGGCAGGCATTGAGCATGGAGCCCCAGTGAAACTCCTGTCCGCGACAGGGAGCCCTTCGGGCTGTTTCACGGGGTAAACATGGGGAAGAGGGCATGGGGATTTGAGCATTGAGCATTGAGTCATGAGCTTGAGGTAGGGGGAAGAATGGGGAGGTGTATGGGAGGGGTGGATGAGTGAAGATAATAAAAAGATGAATCTGGACGGATATGAGAGTGAGATTCTGGAGGCATATGAGCAGGGCCGGCTCAGCCCTTCGTATTCCCAAACCGATTTCCAGGCAATCATGGGAAGAACCTGTACACTTCACGTCGATGTAGACAACGAACAAATTCCATCTCATCACCGGAAATTAAAACACCCATCCTGTATTCATGTACCCGTATTCTATAATATCCGCTGGATCCTGATATCTTTTTAATTTGAGCTAGTTCAGCAAGGCTGGTTGCTTCCTCAGCCATGAGAATATGCTCTTTTACCTTCTGGAGTGTTTCTTTATCCTTTATCTTCTTAAGGTCGCGGTGGAAGCTGGCTCTGAAGGCAACCTTCATTGACTTTGCTCCAAAGTCCTGAATATTTCTTCACGACTTACTTTTTCAGTTTCTTTTCCTTCTTTAATCGCCTCGGAGAGGGCGAGATCCTCAAACACGTCCGTGATTATTTCCTCAAACAATTGCCTGTTTTCATGCAAGGTCTCAGCCAGAGATTCCTTGAATATCCGTTTAATAGTTTTATGATCGGTTTCTATTGGGCTCATTTTCTCCTCCTTTACGGTTATCGAGTATAAGGGTCTACCTCAAGTTGTTTCCCCCAGGATCCCGAAGTGTAGGAGTAGCCATTCAATAATGGCGAACTGGCGGTTAAGGTTTCTTTGTTTCTTGGGTTATGGCCCGCGTTAGTTTACATGGTTTTATTTCAGGCACAGGCATCACTTGCCGGGGTGACAACAGGCACCTGGATAATTTCTGAGGGAGTCAGGCTTTCCCTGTTGCGCATCATGAAACCGATTTTTTCTGCCCACTTGCCGGGAATGTACTGCTCTCCACATTGACGGCATTGATTCATGGGAATGTCTTTAAAGACTATAAAACCGCCATCGGGGCAGGCCATTTTAACAGCACCCAGGGTCTTCAGGACTTCTCCACCGCATTCAAAACATTTCATAATCAGCATCTCCTTTGGTATGGGTCATGCCAGTCCTCAGGATCAGGTTCATAGACCGTGATGATCCATAAGATACCATCCTGATATCCGCACACGATGTGTATATATATTTGATCTCTCGGGAATTACTGCTGACCAGAAAAGAGTATCCTCTAGGATCATCAGGGTAATGTTCAATAATTTTTCCGTTGAGAATGCCCTCTTTCAAATCAAGAGGGTCGATTCCCCGTTCAGCAGCTCTTTCTGCAGCATGTTTTCTGAACTGGTAATTTCCTGAATCTACCAGCCTTGCAATCAGGTTATCGTCCATTTTCGTTGTCATGTCCGGTTAGCTGCTAAGTTGGAGACTGAGCCCGAGTTCTGATTTTGACCTTGTTTGTTCAATACATTGTAATCCTGGCGGGCAAGCCTGGCAAGCTGAACCTGCAAAAAGTCAGTTTTTTTGCTTCTTTTATAATGTTGTCCCGCCCTGGCGGGACAGAGCGTGGGAACTAATAAAGAGGCCCCTTCGGGGCAAAGAGACTGCCCCCCCCGGTTGAATGGAAGAGATTCAACTGGGCAGGCGGAACACATGGAATACACGCAATGCAAGGAATTTGGGTTGCTAATAAATGCTTTTAAGAACTTCTGTGTCTTTCCGGCCTGCCCCGTGTATTCTCCTTTAATACACTGGGGTGTTCCGCCTGCCCCATGAAATGCACGAAGTGCCGGCTCTGCCGATTTCATAGGGGTAGCTCAGCCTTGTGGTGGTACTGGGGTGGGCGAAACTTCTCCTAAGAAGGTAGATCGCCGGCCTGCCTCGGATTGTGGTCCAGGGTGGCCGGGTTTCTGGCTCTTAGAGGGTTCTTGTTTTCAACCCCATATTGCCTTATTATCATAAGTAATCAATGATTATGGTGGTTTTGGTCTTGTTTTTTTTACATACTGTTTTAGTGGGATAACTTTTTTGAAATCGAGGACAGGGATGGCAAAGCGCTAGAGATATGGACAAGAAAGAAAGAAGACTTTATGAAAAAAAATGAATATCCACAAAAAACCAGCATTTCTCAAGCAGATTCTTTGGAAGCTGTCTCAGAATTCTGGGATACCCATAGCCTGGCCGAATACTGGAATGAAACCAGTGAAGTGCATTTGGAGGTCAGGGCAGAACAAAGGCGGCGTATCACTCTGGACCCGGATATATACAGCCAGGTTGAATCTCAGGCCCGTTCCCGGGGATTATTGCCTCAAACACTGGTAAATATATGGGTAGCTGAACGTTTATCCATGGAAAAAGACGGGTGACGGGGATGAGGCATGAGGAATTGGGGGATTGAGGAATTGGGGAATTGAGGAATTGGGGGATTGAGGAATTGGGGAATTGAGGGATTGAGGAATTGAGAAAACTCAGGCCAGGTGGTAACGATAAAATAATCAAACAGTTGAGTCGCTGCTGTGTAACTGGTCTCTGAGCCATCTTTTCAGGGATTCAAGCACAAGCACAATATCTCCAAGATGGTCAGTGCATATTGTCCGGATTTCTTCATCGGAAACGTCATGGTAAAAATGCACCATGCGATTTCTGTAACCAGCCATGATCCGGAAAAGTTGAGCCTGGCTCTCAGGTATGACTTGTTCTTTGGCCAGGGCTGGTCCGATTTCTTTGTATTCTTCAACTGCCCGGCCGAATTTCTTGGCCAGAATATGTCTGCCCAGATCAAGCAGGGCTTCCAGGGCACGGCGAAGACATGACTCACAGGCCAGGACGTTCCGGGAATCCGCAAAAAAAACATTCCGGTTCTCAATGGGAAGCTCCCTGATCTTCGCCAGCATGGTTTCGACCCATTGCACCCTGTCAGCAACAACACGCTTAGAAATATCGCCCTTTGTCATGCGTCTTCTCCAAAAAGCATGCGCAGCCTCTCCCGATGAAAGGGCATCAGATCTCCGGCCCTTCTAAGGACATAAAGATCGTATTCATCAGCCTGATATTCATCCGCTGCATAAAGTCTTTCTCCCTGGATGACTCTTGACGCCAGAAAAGGGGGTGCTTCCGGCAGAATAACCAGGTCAACCCGGCTGACCTGAAAAAAATCTTCCAGCCTGATGCAAAGCTCAACCTTCTCTCTTGGAGATGGATAAAAACCGGGTATGGGCAGCACCCCGATATCCAGGTCTGACTGGGTGGCACGCATTTCCTGGATTTCCTGCCTCAGCCAGGAAAGGGTCTCCTTTGCCCTGCTGCCGAAAGCATACACAATGGATATGGAGAATTGCCGGCAGATGGCGGCCAGATGTTCTTCGCGGGACCCTGCATTATGTTCATTTGATGAAGACATGAGTTGTTTCCACATTATTATATGCGTTTCGACTTTCTGCAGTCGTATCTTAATACAAAGTTATTTATTGCTTGAGAGTTCGTATCTGTTTAGCGCTTTTAAGGAAAGCAGGGGACAGGCACTCCGGGACCCACTTGAGCATCATTTTGTGCTAAAAATATCTCATTTTTTGGGACAAGTGGGTCCCGGAAGAGCCTGTCCCCATGCCACATGCAAAGCGCTAAACAGATACGAGAGTTCAAAGTTTGTTCCATACATTGTAATCCTGGCGGGCAAGCCTGGCAAGCTGAACCTGCAAAAAGTCAGTTTTTTGCTTCTTTCATAAGTGACAAGTGACAGACAAAATCTGCAATTTTGAGTGGTCTGGTAATCCGGAACTTACCTCACTGTGTAAAGAAATCGGCAATATGCTGGGGAGCATGATCAATAACCTTTCCAGGGTAAACATCCACTCCACTTTGGCCCGGTTGTATACGCCCATTTCCCTCGCTTCGCAACTGTGGGGTTTCGGCCAGGATGTTGATCTTTTCGGCAAAGGCCTCCAAGTCGCCCAAAGGGCAGAGATAGCCTTATTGAACATGATTGATGAATTCCTTTACACTTCGCGTCAAACGGGAAATGTAAACATCATCTTTACATATCGCGTCAAGCGCGAAGTGTAAAATAAAGGGCCTTGGTTTTACACTTCCGGCAAAGCGCGGAGTGTAGGGCGTAGTCCGGAAAAAGATTAATCAGTTTGTTGTCCAGGCTGAATAAGGCCCTGGCCTTTCTGGCCTTTCTATCCCTGAGAATCCCCGGAGGTGCAGGCTGATCGTCTGAAGGCCAGGTAGACCTGCATGGATCTGTCCAGGAGGTTATGGTAGACTGAAATATCCTCAGGGTACCGGGTCATGCCCCTTCTGGTCAGCAGAAAGTTGTTGATCCTTATGATAAAGATATCATCCCTGGGCCGGACATGGATGAGTTCCACCCAGATGTTCCGGGCATGTTTTAAAGCCTGCTCCTTGAGCTGGAGCATGGCCAGGCGGCAGTCCCGGTCAAATCTTTCCAGGAGCTTCTCCCGGTCATCAGGCCCCTTGTAGACACTGAACACCCTGTCAAAATCCGGGTCCCCGGACTTGTAGCTTCCCAGGGTTTTGCGCAGGTTGTCGTTGATCCACAAGGGCATGCATTTTTTCAGCTCCGGGGAGTGCACATAAAAGCTGATTTCCTTGTCCAGGATGTGCAGAAAGGCCTGCCCGTCCTGGACAGGAAGCTCCAGGGCGGTCATGCTGCCCAGGGCGCGCGGCATTTGCGTTACCCTGCCGTTTACTGGACCGGCAAGCTGCTGGTAGATGTGCGAGGTTGTTTCGTACAGCCTGCGGTTGCTGCG
>PWSL01000314.1 GCA_003563255.1 Desulfonatronospira sp.
ACAGTAAGGAGGGTATTTTTTGAAAACCGGGCAACGGTTTTCAAAAAGGCTGCCTTTTCATTTGCCGTCTTCCCGGCAAATGAAAAACCAAAACCCTTTGTGCTTTCTTCCTTTGTGTCCTTTGCGCCTTCGTGGTTCAAACTTTCTTGTTTTTTGACAGGGTTTCAGGAGTAAGCCACTAAAGCGACACTTTTTTTAAGCTGGAAGGGGACTGGCTCTTTTGCCGCCGGATAGTCTGCCTATTTTACGGTTTGAAATCGGCAAAAGTGCCTGTCCCCGGTGGCCGAGGCGATAGCGGGTCCCGGGGTGCCTGTCCTCTGCTTTCCCTTATGGTAACGTGGATATTGTAATAACAACAGGAGCCCCGAAAAAACACCAATGAGTTTTCTGGGCAAGAGGAAATAAATGTTTGGAATTGTCAAAAAGCTATTCGGCAGTAAAAACGAGAGATACCTTAAAAAATTAAGGCCTATGGTGGACCACATCAACTCCCTGGAGGAGGAGATCAGTTCACTTAACGACGAACAGCTGCAGTCCAGGATACTGGCCTGGAAGGAAGAGGTGTCGGCGGGAGCCTCCCTGGACGACCTTCTGCCGCATGTATTCGCAGTGGTGCGGGAGGCCTCCCTGCGGGTCCTGGGCATGCGTCACTTTGACGTGCAGCTCATTGGCGGCATCGCCCTGCACCAGGGGCGTATTTCCGAGATGAAGACCGGTGAAGGCAAAACCCTGGTGGCTACTATGCCGGTGGTGCTGAATGCCCTTGCCGGCAAAGGCTCCCACATTGTCACTGTCAATGACTACCTGGCCCGGCGCGACGCGCAGTGGATGGGACAGCTCTATAACTTTCTGGGCCTTGAAGTGGGCGTGGTGGTACACGGAATGACCGACGAGGAGCGCAGGCAGGCCTACGCAGCAGATATCACCTACGGGACCAACAACGAGTTCGGGTTCGACTACCTTCGGGACCATATGAAGTTTTACGCCCACCAACTGGTACAGCGCGAACTGCGATTCGCCATTGTGGACGAAGTTGACTGTATCCTCATAGACGAGGCCCGCACCCCCCTTATTATTTCCGGACCAGCGGATGTGGCGGTGGACTTGTACGCCAGGATGAATTCCATGGTACCCAGGCTCAAAAAGGACGAAGACTTCAACGTGGATGAAAAGGCTAAGACCGTTACCCTCACCGATGAAGGAGTGCATAAAGTGGAGAAAATTCTGGGCATCGAAAACCTGTATGACCCGGAAAACATAACCTACCAGCACCATATCCTGCAGGCCCTGAAGGCGCACCAGCTTTTTGCCAAAGACTCGGAGTACATCGTCAAGGACGGCCGGGTCATTATAGTGGACGAATTCACCGGTAGACTCATGCCCGGACGGCGTTTCGGGGACGGACTGCATCAGGCTCTGGAAGCCAAGGAAGGGGTTAAGGTGGAGGCAGAAAACCAGACCCTGGCCTCCATTACTTTTCAGAACTATTTCCGGCTCTACGACAAACTGGCCGGCATGACGGGCACGGCAGACACAGAGGCTGTGGAGTTCAAGGAGATTTACAATCTGGATGTGGTGGTAATTCCCACACACAAGACCATGGTCCGCAAGGATCTGGCGGACGTGGTCTACAAGACCCAGCAGGAGAAGTTCAAGGCCATAGCGGACGATCTGCAGGAACTGCACTCCAGTGGACAGCCGGTACTGGTAGGCACCACTTCCATTGAGAAGTCCGAACACCTGTCCAGTCTTTTGAAGAAAAGAGAAGTCCCTCACGAGGTCTTAAACGCCAAGCACCACGAGCGCGAGGCCGAGATAGTGGCTCTGGCCGGTGAAATGGGTCGGGTGACCCTGGCCACCAACATGGCCGGCAGGGGTACGGATATCGTGTTGGGAGAGGGAGTTCGTGAACTGGGAGGTTTGCACATCCTGGGCACAGAGCGTCACGAAAGCCGGCGCATAGACAATCAGCTCCGGGGCAGGGCCGGGCGTCAGGGCGATCCGGGATCATCCAGGTTTTACCTGGCCCTGGACGATACTCTCCTGCGGCTGTTCGGCTCGGAGCGTATCACCGGCATGATGGACAAGCTGGGCATGGAAGACGGACAGCCCATAGAAAACAAGATGATCTCCAAAGCCATTGAAAACGCCCAGACCAAGGTGGAGGCGCACAATTTTAATATCCGCAAGCAATTGCTGGATTTTGACGATGTCATGAACCAGCAGAGGACTGTTATCTACAACCAGCGTCGGGAGTTGATGCATGCTGAAAACCTGGAGGAATATGTCCTGGACATGATCCAGGATGTCCTGGACGAAGTCTACTCCCCGGTGGGGGAAGGATCTCCGGAAAACATGGAAGAGGAAGAAGAACGTTCCATGCTCATGGGACGCCTGGAGGAGGTTTTCAATATCAAGCGCCTGCTCCCGGATGTGGAGTTTCCGGAAAGGGAAAAAACCCACAACGCCATCCTGGCCCACCTGGATCAGCTCAAGGTGGATGCCGGGGAGCAGTACGAGGAAGTGCTGCGGTTTTTCCTGCTGGAAAGCCTGGACCGCAACTGGAAAGAGCACCTTTTGCAGATGGACCACCTCAAGCAGGGCATAGGGCTTCGGGGCTACGGCCAGCGCGACCCCAAAAGGGAATACAAGCGCGAAGGCTTTGAGCTTTTCGAGGACCTGCTTTTCAGAATCAGGGAAAACGTGGTCCGGGCACTGTGCCGCCTGAGAATCCGCAAAAAGGAAGAAGTGGAAGGATTCAGGCACAAGGAGCAGTCAGACCTGCGTTATGGAGCACCCCCAAAGGGCGAGGAGGTAAAAGAGGTTAAAAGAGAACCTCAGCGTAGAGCCGAGCCCAAGGTGGGCCGCAACGACCCCTGCCCCTGTGGAAGCGGCAAAAAATATAAAAAGTGCTGCGGATGAGGCCTGGAGCATGGGGAAAAAGAATGATGAATGAGGCCGAAATTGAATGATATTTACGTGAGGATCAAGAGATATGCATGATTTGCCCCAGGGTTTTGATCTGGCCGCGGCCCAGGCCGGGTTCAGGTACAGGGACCGCCCGGATCTGGCCCTGGTATTCAGCCGGGTCCCGGCCAGGGCGGCCGGGGTGTTCACCACAAATACCTTCCAGGCCGCCCCGGTACAGGTGGCCAGGGCAAACCTGGAGGGCAGCGATCTTATCCAGGCCTTGCTGGTAAACGCCGGGCAGGCTAATGCCTGTACCGGGGTTGATGGCCTGGCCGACTGCCGTAAAAGCATCGAGATGCTGGCCGGCCTTCTGGATATTTCTGCAGGCAGTATTTTGCCTGCATCCACCGGTGTCATCGGTGTGAGGATGCCCATGTCCTGCTGGGAGATAAGCCTGCCCGGACTGGTTGAAAACCTTGGCAAGTGCACCGGGGAGCAGGCGGCAACGGCCATTATGACCACGGATACGTTTCCCAAGACCGCTTCCCGTGAAATCGAGCTGGAAGGCGGCAGGGTACGTTTCTGGGGCATGACCAAGGGTGCGGGGATGATCTGCCCGGACATGGCCACCATGCTGGCCTTTGTCCTGACTGATACAGAGATAAACGGCCCTGAGTGGCAGGCAATGCTCCGGCAGGCTGCGGAGCAGAGCTTCAACGCCATCACCGTGGACGGGGACACCAGTACCAACGACTGTGTCCTGGCCCTGGCCAACGGAGCATCCGCTGTCGGCTGCCGGACCCGTGATGACTGGAACATGGCCGGAAAAGCCCTGTATGAGGTCTGCAGGGAACTGGCCTACCAGATTGTCAAGGACGCCGAGGGCGGCACCAAGGTCATGCATATCCGGGTCACCGGGGCGGCGAACAGCCTGGATGCACGCAAGGCTGCCAGGGCGGTGGGCAACTCCAGCCTGGTAAAGACCGCCATGTTCGGGACGGACCCCAACTGGGGCCGCATAGTGGCCGCCCTGGGTCGAAGCGGGGCCGGGTTTGACCCGGCAAATGTCAGGCTAAGCCTGGCAGGCCGGGAAATATTTTGCAATGGCGGTCCGGTGGACATGGATGTAGACGAGGTGTTCGCCCCCCTGCTGAAATCCAGGGATATCCGGGTGGATATTGATCTGGGAAGCGGGGATGGAGAATATTTTCTCATGGCCTCGGATCTAACTCCCGAATACATCCGGATAAACTCGGATTACCGCAGCTGAAAATCTAATGCGCAAGCATGCCGTCTTGCGGTTGCAGCACTGAAAAGTCTGGGGCCTGCCTGTCGGGTGCAAGTGTGCGCGCAACATAAAGAGCAACATATGACCACAAAACTCAACCTGCCCCGGGTGGCTGATTTTCTGCACGAAGTGGGGATGCTTAAGAGAACCCCGCGAACCGGCTACCAGTTTCTGGGCACGGGATCGGAAAACGTGGCCGAACACAGTTTCCGTACCGCCATTATCGGTTACATACTGGCCGGCATGGCCGGGGCCGACCGGGAAAAGACGGTATACATGTGCCTTTTTCACGATATCCACGAAACCAGAGTGGGGGACATGAACTATGTCAACCGCCTGTACAATAAAACCAATGACCGCACAGCCCTGGAGGATGCCCTGCAGGGCACCGGGCTGGAAGATGAGGTTATACCCCTGCACGATGAACTGGAAGCCAACTACACCCTGGAAGCAGGCCTGGCCGAGGACGCGGACCAGTTGGATCTCATCCTGAATCTCAAGGAGCAGGAAGACCTGGGCAACAAGTACGCAACCAGGTGGCTGGAATACGCCTGGGAGCGGGTCAAGACGGAATACGGTCGCAAACTGGCCGGGGCCATTTTTGAAAGCGATCACACCGCCTGGTGGTTTGAAAGCCAGGACAGTCGCTGGTGGATTGAGCGCAAGCACAAGAAGTGAATTATGTCTAAAAGCAGCAGCGGCATAAAGATTATCGCGGTCAACCGCAAGGTACGCCATTATTTTGAAATATTTGAAACCCTGGAGGCGGGCATTGCCCTTACAGGCTCCGAGGTAAAATCCCTGCGGGCGGGTAAAGTGAGCTTCAAGGAAGGCTTTGTGCGTTTTCACCAGGGTGAGGCCTACCTGGTGGATGTACATATCGCGCCTTATGAGCATGCCGGCTATGCCCAGCATGACCCGGTGCGGCCACGCAGACTTCTTTTACATAAAAATGAGATCAAGCGTTTCATGGGCAAGGTGGAGCAAAAGGGTCTGACGGTCATCCCCACCCGCATGTACTTCAAGCAGGGCAAGGCCAAGGTGGAAATCGCCCTGGCCCGGGGCCTGAGGCTGCATGACCGCCGGGAAACCCTGAAGCAAAAGGCCGTGGAGCGTGATACCGCCAGGGAAATGGCTAAATACAGGTAAACCTGAGGCATGGGGGAGAGGAGCATGTGGGGGACAGGATGTCGCTTAAAAAATCGCAAATTAAATCCCTGGGTAGAATACTGCCACAGGATTGCCTTCTTCTGACCCCTCCGGAAAAACTCATATATGGTACAGACGCAGGACGGCGGTTCGCCATGCCCTGGGCCGTGGTTCTCCCGAAGACGGTGCAGCAGGTCAGGATGGTCATGCACTGGGCCCTGCAGGAGCGGGTTCCGGTTATCCCCAGGGCCAGGGGGACCAATGTGGTCTCGGCCTGTGTGCCGCATACAGGCGGTATTGTCCTGTCGTGTCTGAGGCTGAACCGCATAGTATCCATCAGCAACCGGGATTTTACAGCCTGTGTCCAGCCAGGGGTCATTACCTATGAACTGCAGGAGGCTGCCAGAGTCCGGGGGCTGTTTTACCCCCCGGACCCGGCAAGCGTGCGCGTGTGCAGCATTGGGGGCAACATCGCCACCAATGCCGGCGGAATGCGGGCCGTAAAATACGGAGTTACCCGGGATTATGTCCTTGGCCTGGAGGTGGTCCTGCCCGGGGGAGAGCTTTTAATGACCGGGGCGCGGGTGCACAAGAATGTGGTGGGACTGGATCTGACCTCCTTGATGGTGGGCTCGGAAGGCTGTCTGGGGGTGGTGGTGGGGGCCTGGATCAAGCTTTTGCCCCTCCCGCAGTATGCAGCAACCATGCTGGCCTGCTTTGAAAACGAAGAGCATGCCCTTGAAAGCGTGGATAATATTTTCGGGGCCGGGCTTTTGCCCGCAGCCCTGGAGTTTTTGCCCCGGGAGGTACTGGAGTGCCTTTCAGGCTATGCCGACATGCCCTGGCCGCATAATGCCGGGGCTGCCCTGGTGATACAGTGCGACGGTTTGGAGGGCAGTGTAAAGCAGGAGATGGCGGCGCTTCGACAAAGCCTTGCAAACCCTGTTTACAGCGATGAGGCGGAGCATAAAGAGCAGGAGCGTATCTGGGAACTGCGCAGGCTGATCAATCCGGCCTCTTTCAGGCTGGGCACTGGAAAGGCCAGCGACGACGTAAGCGTACCCAGGGGAAGCCTTTTGCAGGCCATCCGGGGCATTCGCCGCATTGCCGGGGACAACTCCCTGCAGGTGCTTGTTTTCGGACACGTGGGCGACGGCAACCTGCATGTCAATTTCATGTATGATGACTCCCTGCAGGGTATTGAACTACATATCAGAAGTGCCAGGGAAGAACTTATGGATCTGGTGCTTGGACTGGGGGGCAGCATTTCCGGGGAGCATGGGGTGGGCCTCAGTAAAAAACCTTTTTCAGGCAGGCAGCCGGGTGCCCTGGCCCTGGAGTACATGCGCGGCATCAAAAGAGTCTTTGACCCGGAAAATATTCTTAACCCAGGCAAGCTATAGTTTTTAGTAGTTTCGCTGGGGTGATAAAAAATAACAGATAACAGGGTTGCGGGCATAGCCCGCTTTGAACGTACTCATTTCAAAATATACACCCCGGTTTTTTCTGACCTGCCCTGCAGGATCAGTTCGCCATTGTAGACCATGCTTTGTGGTAGATCCGGGATGCCCCTGGCTGCCGATTCGCTTATGGCCAGCCTGGTATCCATTACCCTGGTTGCGGATTCCAGCCGGGCGGCGGTGTTGACTACGTCGCCTATGACTGTATACTCCATGCGCTCCTGGGAGCCTATGTTGCCTGCCAGGACCCGTCCGGAATGGATGCCGATGCTGTTTTCCAGCTTAAGGTCCGGGCCCAGGGCGATGTTGAGCTCGTCACAGGCCTTGAGCATCTGCATCCCGGCCTTCAGAGCCTGCCCCGAAGCATATTCAGAGGGCTGGGGATGGCCGAATACAGCCATGATTTTATCCCCCACAAACTTGTCCACCATGCCGTCATGCTTTTCCACCGCCTTTACCATGAGCGAGAAATAGCTGTTTAAAAGCTCCACCAGCTTCTGGGGGGAAGTCTTTTCGCTTATGCCTGTAAAACCCCGCAGGTCGCAGAACAACACGCTGGCCTCGGCTATTTCGCCCCCCAGGGATATCTCCTGTTTCATGAACTTTTTAATGACATCCTGGTGCATTATTTTGCCGAGGCTGGTCTGCAAAAGCTTTTTTTCTCTGAGCTGGCTCAACATGCTGTTGAAATGCTCAGAGAGTTCTCCGAGTTCGTCCCGGCCTCGTTTCGGCACTTTTGTTTCCAGGTCACCGGAGCTTATGCGGTTGAAACCCTCGTGCAGGTCTTTTATGGGCCTGGTGATATGCCTGGCCAGAATCACTGTAAACATCACCGCCAGAAGAGCCGCCACCACCAGGGAGATTTTGCCGGCCTGACTGATGGCATTCAGCCTGCTGTGCATATGCTCCGCTGACATGTCTATTCCCAGCAGGCCTACAGGGTCGCCCATGGAGTCCAGGACAGGGGCATACCCGGAGATGGTCCAGCCCCATTGATCCTCGTAAATGCGGTTATCCACGCTTGGACCATCAAACCCGTCCAGCAGGGTCTGGGGCGCATCCGGGTAGTGCGCACCCACAGGCTCAGGCATAGCCTCCGGCGGCAGCTGCAGATCTGGATCATCGTAGCCTCTGGGAGGGGAATCCACAACAAAGAACACCTCCCCGTCAATCAGCCGCATGGTGTAGGCATACCTGAAATCAGGACTCGTCTGGCTGATTTGATACAGGATATCCTGAATTCGCCGGTACCCATCCGAGTGCATATCTTCAGGTTCGGTGAGGCTATTAATAATATCGCCCGGAATAAGCCCGGAAAAAGATTTGGCAGCCGTCAACAGCTGGCTTTGAATGGACCGGGTCATGGCTGATTGAGACTGGTAATAGAAATATGAACCTGCAGCCCCGGATACTGTGAAAGCGATGGCGAACATGAAAATAAAAATCTTCAGGCTGAAGCGCATGGTTATCCCTCCTGTGCAGGACTAAATTTAGTTTTTACGCTTCATTAGCTTGAACCCCGGCAAGAAGCAACAAAGTTTTATGTGGACAGGAGCAACTTTTTTGCTTGGGATGCGGGTTATAGTGACTTACTCCTGAACCCCTGTCACAAAAAACAAGAAAAATTTGAGCCATGACGGGGGTTCAGCACTTGGCACTGGGACTGTTTCATTTTTGGACACTAAGCTCAGGTGCTCCCCCGCCGCGCAAGCGGCTGATGCC
>PWSL01000284.1 GCA_003563255.1 Desulfonatronospira sp.
GAAGATTACTCCCCGGTATCTACCGCGGATGCGGTGGAGACCATGTGCATACCAGGTGCGTATTCCTGGTATGCACATAAAAAACCTCTCTTATCTGTGTACATCTGTGTGATCTGTGGGCTAAAAACTCTTTTCTTTATTGGGTTGCGGGCATGGCCCGCTTTAGAACAATTGGGTGAAGGAAATACCAGCCCCTTCAGTTGTACTCTACTTGTTGAGCCAGGCCATCATTTTCCTAAGCCTTTCGCCTACTTCCTCGATATCATGGCTGTGGTATTTTTTGCGCTGGGCATAAAACGCCGGCAGCCCGGCCTTGTTTTCCAGTATCCATTCCCGGGCGAAGTTGCCGTCCTGGATCTCTGACAGCACCTTGCGCATTTCCTGCTTGACATCCTGCCCCACTATTCTCTCGCCCCGGGTGTAATCCCCATATTCAGCAGTATCGCTGATGGAATAGTGCATCCTGGTAAACCCGCCCTCGTACAAAAGATCAACGATGAGCTTGAGTTCGTGCATACACTCAAAATAAGCCACTTCGGGCTGATACCCGGCCTCCACCAGGGTTTCGTAACCAGCCCTGATAAGGGCGCTGACACCCCCGCAAAGTACTGCCTGCTCTCCGAAAAGATCTGTCTCGGTCTCTTCGGCGAATGTTGTCTGGATTACCCCGGACCTGGTGGCCCCTATACCCTTGGCGTAAGCCAGGGCCTTGTCCCAGGCCTGTCCACTATGGTCCTGATAAACCGCGGCCAGGGCCGGAACACTGCCTCCCCTGGCGTATTCGCGGCGTACAAGGTGCCCTGGACCCTTAGGGGCTATCATGACCACGTCCACGTCCCTGGGGGGGACAATCTGGTTATAATGGATATTGAAACCGTGGCTGAAAACCATGGTCTTTCCGGAATTCAGCTGCGGCAACACGTCATTGTAAAAAACCCCGGGCTGGTACTGGTCCTGGACCAGGATCTGGATGAGATCCGCCTGTCCGGCTGCTTCGGCCGCTGTCACAGGCTCAAAGCCGTGCTCCCTGGCCAGGTTGAAATTGTCGCCTCCAGGCCTCTGGCCGACGACTACGTTCAGCCCCGAATCTCTGAGGTTCTGGGCGTGGGCATGCCCCTGGCTGCCATACCCGATGACAGCAATGGTCTTGTCCTTTAGAACTGAAAGATCCGCGTCGTTTTCGTAGTAAACCTTCATTCATCGCTCCTTAAACTGCTTTGGGATACATTAACATATGTTCGGGAGGCCTGCGGGCGGAAATACCCGGTCACGGCATGTTCCGAAATATTGGCAACTGACAGTAGAAACCCGAATATGCCCGGCTAAAACTGCATGCTGCGCTTCATAGCCACAGTGCCTGTCCTGGCGAATTCCTTGATGCCGAAACGCTGCAGCATATTGACAATGGCAACTATCTTGCCTTGGTCCCCGGTTACTTCCATGGTCAGCTCATCAATACTGACATCCACCACCTTGCACCTGAAGATATCCACAATGCGCAGGATTTCTGCCCTGCTGCTGTCAGTGGCATGAACCTTGATGAGGACCATTTCCCTTTCCACAGCCTTGGTACCAGACAGGTCAACAACCTTGATGACAGTAATCAGCTTGCGAAGCTGCTTGATGATCTGCTCGATGATCTGCTCATCGCCATGGGTGCTGATGGTCATGAGGGACACCCCTTTTTCCAGGGTAGGACCGACATTCAGGGTGTCGATATTAAAGCCGCGGCCGCTGAAAAGACCGGCTACCCTGGAGAGCACCCCGGGTTCGTTTTCCACAAGTACTGATAAAACGTGTCGCATAGCCAGCCTCCTAGACCAGTAACATTTCGGTTAACGAGGCCCCGGCAGGGACCATGGGATAGACATTTTCCTCTGGCTCCACCTTGATATCCACAATGCAGGTCTTGGGCGAGGCAATGACCTTGTTGAGAACCGGGACCACATCCTCGCTTTTTTCAACCAGGTATCCTTCGGCCCCGTAAGCCTCGGCCAGCTTGACAAAGTCCGGTGCCGTATCCAGGCAGGTGGCGCAGTAGTTCTTGTTGTAGAACAGTTCCTGCCATTGCCTGACCATCCCCAGGTAACTGTTGTTGAGGATAATTATCTTCACAGGCAGGTTGTAGCAGACAGCGGTGGCCATCTCCTGGATGTTCATCTGAATAGACCCGTCCCCGGCGATGTCGATGACCAGTTTGCCGGGATTGGCGACCTGCGCCCCTATGGCGGCTGGAAATCCGTATCCCATGGTACCCAGGCCGCCGGAACTGATCCATGTCCTGGGCCGGTGGTACTTGTAAAACTGGGCGGCCCACATCTGGTTCTGTCCCACCTCCGTGGTGATGATGGCCTCACCTTTGGTCAGCTCATAGAGTTTCTCCAGGACGTATTGAGGTTTGACCTTGCCGGACGGGCCGGTTTCGTACTGCAAGGGATGTTCCTGGTTCCATCCCTTGACGGTCTTGACCCAGGAGGAATGCTTGTCCTCCCATTGCACACCGGTTATTTCCCCCATTTCCTCCTCCAGTGCGGTGAGGGCATTGAGGCAGTCCGAAACTATGGGGATATGCACATTGACATTCTTGCGAATGGAAGTGGGATCTATGTCTATATGGATAATCCTGGCCCTGGGAGCAAAAGTATTGACCTTTCCGGTTACACGGTCATCAAAGCGGGCCCCCACGGAAAGCAGCACATCGGAATTATTGACAGCCATGTTCGCGGCATAAGTACCATGCATACCAAGCATGCCCAGCCACAGGGGATCGTTGCCCGGAAAGGCGCCAAGGCCCATCATGGTGGAGGTGACCGGCAGGGAAAACCTGCGTGCCAGCCTGGTCATTATCTCGCCTGCCTCAGAAGATATTACTCCACCCCCCGAATAAATCAGGGGCCTTTCGGCTTTGGAGAGCAGACTGGCGGCTTTTTTAACCTGCTTCCTGTTGGGGGTGTAATTTGGGTTGTAGCTGCGCATGCTGATGGTCTTGGGATACTCAAACTCAGTCCTGGCCTGCATGACGTCCTTGGGCAAATCCACGAGAACAGGCCCCGGCCTGCCGCTGGCCGCAATGTAAAAAGCCTCCTTTATGGAGTGGGCGAGTTCTTTTACATCTTTGATAAGGTAGTTGTGCTTGGTGCAAGGCCTGGTAATGCCCACAATATCAACTTCCTGAAAGGCATCATTACCGATAAGCGCCGTGGGAACCTGGCCGGTGAAAATAACTACCGGGATGGAATCCATGTAGGCCGTGGCGATACCCGTGACAGTGTTGGTTGCCCCTGGTCCGGAAGTCACAAGGCATACCCCGACTTTGCCGGTTGACCTGGCATAGCCGTCTGCAGCATGTACTGCACCCTGCTCGTGTCGAACAAGAAAGTGTTGGATGGATGACTTGGGAAGCTCGTCATAGATATCAATGACCGCCCCTCCCGGAAACCCGAAAATGTGTTGTACTCCCTCCTGCTTGAGGCTCTCAAGCAGGATCTGAGCTCCGGTGAGCTCCATATTATTTCCCCTCCCTGGCTTTATATTTTTCTAATAATGCATGCAGCCTGGTCTTGCCGGCCAGTTTCTTCTTTTTTATATCCTTGACTTCCATTTCCTCGCTGGGGGTAAGAAAATGTTTGTTTTCATATCGTTCCAGCTGTTTTTCAAACATTTGATGGTTTTCCCACAATCTTTTGAGTTCTTCATCTTCTTCACTGTATTCGGCGATCAGATCCAGCTCACGTTGCTCCATTTATGACCTCCTTGTTTTAAAAAATAGTGTGCCTGTATCTTGACAGTCAATAGCACTACAGCGAAACTTATTTATTGACCTCCGGGACTGGCTCTCCCCGCACTTATTTTTCTGAAGGATGTTTGACGGCATTTTAAAAATAAGTGCGGGGGTGCCTGTCCCCAATTGAGATACCATACTGTATTTTATAAGTTTAGCTGTAGTGATAGTTCTCTAGCAACTTCTTGTATTAACTGACAATTTCCAGGATTCAAAATGTCAGGAACATTATCAACTTTAACCGCCTGATTTTTTTACCTTTTACTTTTTACCTTTTACTTTTAACTCTCAAGTGCCTGTTTAAAAGCTTCAAAAACTGATTCCGGGACTCCCCTTACAAGAATATCCTTGTTCCTGCTGCCACGCCCTCTTTCAATAAAAACCTGTTTTTTTCCAACGCCCAGACATCTGGATAAAAAACTGCACAAGGTCTTGTTGGCCTTGCCATCAACCGGAGGTGCCTTGATGCTGATCTTGATGCGCCCCCCATGCAATCCCAGGATCTCATCCCTGGCGGCTCCGGGCTTGACCCTGACCCGGAGACGCCATGACCCGGGTTCCATTTTTTCCAGAAACTGCATGCAAGTACTGTGGATTAAAAAAAATGTCAGACTGTCCCCGACAGTATCTGTTCAGAGCTTTTATAAAAAGCAAAGCGCTGAACAGACAACCCCGACAAAACTTGATCCCCTTGAGAATCACGATTTCTGGAGGAACGTGAGCTTGGATTCCGCCTCTTCCAGATGCAGGTGTTCCTCGTCATGGGATTCCAGAAGCTTCAGGTGGGATTCTATCATGGACCTGAGCTTTATTTCAAAGTGTGCCCGCTGCTTTTTTAATTCCGAGATGTCTTCATGAATCTGGGCCAACCTCTTATGGGCCTGCCTGAGTATGTCTTCAGCCTTGGATTGTGCCTCCTGGACAATAATCTTGGCCTGCTTGTTGGCATTAGCCTTGATGTCATCAGTCATTTTCTGGGTTGTAAGTAATGTGCTCTGCAGCACTTCCTCCCTGCTTCTATGTTCCTTCAATTTTTCTTCCAGGTACTTAATGTTTTGATCCAGCAGGGATTTTTTTTCGGCCAGTTCCCCGACGTAGTCGGCCACTTCCTGCAGAAACATTTCCACGTCATTTTTTTTGTAACCTAGAACCGAAGTGGAAAATTTTTTGTTCAGGATATCAATTTTTGAAATGTCCATCTTACACCCTCTTCCTCAGAACTTTGGCCCAGAGTAACCGCCGGTGTTACCATTCAGGGGGGCAGGTACCGGCCAGGGGGACAGTCCCCGTGCTACATGCAAAGCGCTAAACAGATACTGTCTTCTGACTCCTCCGACTGCAAAAAAGACTTTTTACAGTCGCACCTGTTATTGGTTAATGGCTACTCTAAACGGTTAAAAAGAATCAGTTTCAGCCTATGCCGGCAACAGCCTGGTAAAGGGACTGGACAACAAAAATCTTTATGAATTGAATGCCCACCAGAACCACAATGGGTGACAGGTCTATTCCACCAATGTTCACAAACGGCAACCAGGTCCTGACCCGGTAAAGAACCGGTTCGGTAAGGTTGCGAAGCACCCTTACAATTGGATTATAAGGGTCGGGATTGACCCAGGTCAACAATGCGGAAATAATCACAATCCAGAAATACAGGGTTAGCAAGATGTCGAACACGCTTACCACAGCCATTAAAAAATTGCCCAACACATTCATATATCCTCCCAAAAAAATTAAAGCCTCCCGGCAATGAATTCCCTCAGAGTCCAGAAATCCGGTATCAGCATCTCTGCCTGCAGATACTCATTCTTATAGGCCCAGAAAGGCACTCCTGAACTACCAGCAGTGGCCTGGTCCACCACGGAATCGCCGATGAAAGCCACATTCCGGGGCTGTATGGACCAGAGCTCCAGAATCCTGTACATGCTTTCAGGATGAGGCTTGGGTCTGCTAACCTGACCGGCGGTCATTACCGGCCAGAAATAGTCCGCAAGTCCATGCATCTGCAGTAAAGGGTCCATGGTACTGGTGCGGTTGGTATTGACTGCAATGCGAAGCCTCTTGCTGCGCAGGAGTTCCAGCAGTTCCGGTACGCCTTCCTCCATGCGCATGTATGGAAGAAGTTCAACGTAATTTATGTGCGCGCGGACCTCGTCCAGGCGATCCAGGCATTCCGGCGGCAGGATATGCCTCAGGGAGTCCATGACCGAATGCATATGCACGAATTCTTCTTCATCACTGCTGATGGGTCCGAACCCGAAATATCCGCGAACTCGATTGTAGAAATGGACGTTTACATCCCTGGAATCAAAAAGAACCCCGTCACAATCAAATACCAGCCCCTGAAGCCCCTTGAGGCTCATGGAACTTAAGGGATTACAGATGATCAAAAGAACTCCTTATTTATCTCATAACCTGGGGAAAAGCTCTGCCGCCATTTCCCTCAGCTTGTATTTCTGGACCTTGCCGCTGGCGGTCATAGGGTATTCCTTTAGAAAAGACACGTACTTGGGGGTCTTGTACCTGGCGATTTTGCCCCGGCAATAGTCTCTGACATCTTCGGATGCATAATCATAACCATCTTTGAGGATAACAAAGGCCACTACTTCCTCTCCATATTTATTACTGGGAACCCCCACAACCTGAACATCCCTGATGCCTTCCATAGTGTACAGAAATTCTTCAACTTCCCTGGGATAAATATTTTCGCCGCCCCTGATGATCATATCCTTGAGGCGTCCTGTGATGCTCAGATAACCTTCCTCGTCCATAACCCCCAGGTCCCCTGAATGGAGCCACCCTTCAGGGTCAATGGTCCTGCTGGTTTCTTCGGGCATATTGTAGTAGCCGCGCATAACATTGTAACCCCGGCAGCAGACTTCGCCCTGCACTCCAGGTCCCACGGCCTTATTTGTTTCCGGATCCACCACCTGTACCTCTATCTCCGGCATGGGCCGGCCCACTGTCTCGGTCTTTTTTCGAATGTCATCATCAGTACGGGTCTGAGTCATCACTGGCGAGGTCTCGGTCAGGCCGTAGCATATGGTTACCTCGCTCATGTTCATTTTCTCAATCACCTGTCGCATGACCTTTACCGGGCAGGGTGAGCCGGCCATAATGCCTGTTCTGAGAGAACTGTAGTCAAATTTTGAAAACATGCGGTGTTCCAGAACAGCAATGAACATGGTAGGCACGCCGTAAAGGGCAGTGCACTTCTCTGATTCAATTGCCGTCATTGTCGTCAGTGGTGTAAATCCTTCCTGGATCACCATGGTGCTGGCATGGCTGACAGCCGCCAGCACTCCCAGGACGCAGCCGAAACAATGAAACAGGGGAACAGGCAGGCATATGCGGTCTGCATGGGTAAGTTTCTGGTGCTCTCCTATCCAGAATCCATTGTTGACAATGTTGTAATGGGTGAGCATGACTCCCTTTGGAAATCCAGTAGTGCCGGAAGTATACTGCATGTTAACCACTTCATGCGGGTCAAGCTGGTTCTGACGAGCCCGGTATTGACCATCAGTGGTCATCCCCCCCAGGGCCATCAGTTCCGGCAGGGAATACATGCCTCGGTGCTTTTCCTGACCTAGAAAAAAAACTCTCTTCAGGTGCGGAAATCTTTTATTTTTGAGGTAACCCCGGGGCTGGTTCCGCAATTCCGGAACAAGCTCGTACAGGGTATTAACATAGTCTGTATCTCTGAACCCGTCTATAATAAATATGTTTTCGGTCTCAGACTGCCTCAGCACGTAATCCAGCTCGTGCTTTTTATAATAGGTGTTGATGGTGAGAAGCACAGCGCCGATCCTGGCCGTAGCAAACTGCAGTGCAACCCAGTGCGGAACGTTGCCGGCCCAAACAGCGACCTTTTCTCCTTTTTGCACCCCCAGACTCATCAGACCCTTGGCCATCTGGTCCACAACATTGGAAAACTCCCTGTATGTCAGGCGAAAATCCCGGTCTACATATACAACGGCCTCATTTTCCGGATAATTATCCACGGCTTCATCCAGAAGCTGACCCAGGGTTATTTCCCGCAAAGGCTTATCCCACATATTATTATATTCTCCGCAGTGTATAGGGTATGTTTTTCTCTTATTCAGGAAAAAACAGAACAGCATAAATGCCGGCCGGGTTGTCGCCTCCGGCTGCCAGGTTATGGGGGACTATGGAATTGTAATAGACGCTGTCACCTGCCTTGAGGTTATAAGTGCTCTGGCCGTAAATCAGCTCGATTTCTCCGGAAACAACTATGATAAACTCTTCCCCCTCATGAGAGGAAAGCTTTTTTTCCCTGGCGGATTCAGGCAGAACTTCTATGAAAAACGGCTCCATTCTGCGATCGCTCTTGCCTTTTCCCAGGGAATAAAATTTCAGTGCAGCCGGCTTTTCCTTTCCCTTGAGCATGGTCAGCTCTTCCTGTCTGTCTTCCCGCCTCACTATAAGAGGATCCTGGACAACGGTGTCATCCAGGAAGGTCCCAAGCCTGACTCCAAGTCCACGGGCAATTTTGAGAAGCGGCCCCAGGGAGGGGTACATATTGTCCTCTTCCACTGAACGGATAAATTCCGCATCCAGTCCGCTGCGTTTGGCCAGCTCTTCCAGGCCCACTTCTTCCATCTCCCTGTACTTTTTAATCTTTTTACCAATATTTACCTGGTTCATCCCTCCTCCTTAAAATTACTTGAGCAGTATCTGTTTAGCGCTTTGCATATCGCACGGGGACTGGCTCTTCCGGGA
>PWSL01000128.1 GCA_003563255.1 Desulfonatronospira sp.
CAATCTGCCTGCCCGGTGAAATAGACGAAGTCTCAGCGCAGTTTATCCCGTGAAACAGTCCCTTGGGACTCCCCAAAGGGGGTTTCACTGGGACGGATTTCACTGGGTGTGATCTGTGGGCCAAAAACTCTTTTCTAATCTGGGTTGCGGGCATAGCCCGCGTTGGGATTTCTACGCTTGTATTCGGCAATCTTTCGTGTGATCTCAGAAATATCTGTCAGTACAGGCATTTGGATGCCTATGTCGATAGCCGGCAAAAGACCGCATGGCCGGTGTCTTGCTTCAATCAAACCAGGTTCGGGGCGGGATTTGCAGGAAATCTCCCAGTCTGATACCGTCCGGGCCAACCAGGAGCACCTTTCGGGGGGCGAAGGCCCTGGTGAACGACTTCATCCCCGGCAGGGTGGTTGATTCGCGGCCTTGCCGGTTACCGCTCTTTACTTCGATGGCGACGAGTTCCCCCCGCAGTTCAAGCACGAAGTCAACCTCCCGGTTCTGCTCCCGCCAGTAGTACACTTTGATTCCGGCCGCCTCGCCGTCGTTAAGCAGGTGCGCCCCCACGGCGCTTTCTGTAAGACGACCGAGGAAAATGGGGTCGGCCAGAGCCTGCTCATAATACAACTGGGCCTGGGCGGTAATCAATGCGGTATTAAGCACTTGCAGCTTAGGGCTTGAAGCGCGGCTGCGGATTTTCCCGCCGGAAAATTTCTGCAATCCAGTAACCAAGCCGGCCATCCCCAACAGATCCAGGTAATGCGCCAAGGTGGTGGTGTTGCCAGCATCCTGCAACTGCCCCAACATTTTCTGGTAACTCAAAATTTGGCCGGAATAGGTGCAAGCCAGATAAAATAGGCGGCGCAGCAGGGCCGGTTTATCCACCCTGGTCATCAGCAGGATGTCCCGGGCGATGGAGGTCTCAATCAGGGAGTCGTTTATATATGCGCGCCACCGGTTTGGTTCGGCCAGCAGGGGGGCCGCTCCGGGATAGCCGCCGTAATACAGGAACTGTTCCAGCGACAAACCAAACGCGGCCTGCATTTCAGCAAAACCCCAGTGAGGCATAAAAATGGTCTCGAAGCGGCCGGCCATGCTTTCGCCAAGGCCCTTCTGCATGAGCAACGGGGAGGAACCGGACAACACAACTTTCAGAGGTAGGGCGGAAAAGCTGTCGGCATCCCACAGCCCTTTGACCGTCTCCGCCCACCGGGGCAGCTTCTGGATTTCGTCAAAAAAAAGGATGGCGCCGCCAGGGTCTTGCCGGGCAGCAGTACGGGCCGTCTCCCAATGTTGCATGAGCCAGCTTTCGCTCTGCATGGTCGGCAGGTCTGCCGAGGCATAGAAGACCGGGCACTCGGCCTCCGCGATATATTGCCTGATCAGGGTGGTTTTCCCGACCTGACGCGGACCAGCCAGAATCTGGATAAAGCGGCGCGGTTCGGCCAGACGGCTCTGCAATACTTGAAACTGGGAACGTTTGTTCATTTTTTACTCAATCTCCTGAGATATTTTACTTAATGTTATGAGCAAAATATCTCTGGGTCAAGTAAAAAAACAGGTAAAAAAAACCGAAAACAAGGTAACTTCTCAATAACTCCGGGCGATCTTACACTAAGAAAAGACCTGGATTCCGGCTTTCGCCGGAATGACGAATGAAAACAGGTCGTTGCATTGTGATGTCATACCGGCGGAAGCCGGTATCCAGGAATACTGCCCGGAGTTATTGAGAAGTTACAATTTCTGAGCGCCTAATCCCCGCTCAGCACCTCAATATCGGCCTTCTGGATAGTCTGACCGCGGTATTTTACCAGCGGCTTGAATACCCTGGACACCACCTGCTCACCAGGCAAAAGCTCATGGGTCAAAACAAACTCCACTTTGGCCTCCATGTAATCCTTGTATTGCCTGCCTTCAAGGTCCACTATCTCGTAGCCTTTGTTCTTAAGAGCCTTGAAAGCCCTGGACAAAGATGCCTTTATATCCCTGGTGACTTCACTTTCTTCAGGAAGGTTTCTGGCCCGCTTGACCAGTTTGTAAATTTCATCAGCCAGGCTCAAGGCCAGGGTGTGATCTTGTTCCTGGAAAGTTTCCCCGTTTTGGTGCTGGACCTGCTGACCCGGTTCCGGCATTATCAAAGACAGGTTTTCCAGCAATTCAACCAGCTTTGAATCCTGCAATGACTGCTGGTCCTGCATCTCTTTTCGCAGTGCCCGGCTGGTTTCTTCCAGATTTTTCTGCATTTTTTTACGACCCCGCCTGGCAAAAAGTCCAGCAGCCAAGCCGGTGAAGCCAAGAAACATTGCCAGAGCTGCAGCACCTCCCATGTAAAGTGTGCGCTCTTCCAGTATTCCCTGCAGTTCTTTCAGTCCGGCATCAGTTTCCTGGAGACGGTCTGCAAGCCCCTGGTCCGTAAACTCAATCTCCCGGTGCAGCTCTGCAATGGTTTGTCTCAGTTCCTTTTCTACCTGTTGCACAAGGTTTTTCTGAGTATCCAGACTTTCTTCAAGTTCAGATAGTTCAGAATAAAGACCTTCAATTTCCAGTTCCATCTCGGCTTTAATCCGGGATTCAATTTCAGGTATGGTTTTTTCAAAATCGTCAAGGCTTTTCTGAAGTTCCCCAAGCTCTCCAATACGCTTCAGCTGCTCAGAATACTCAGCATCAATGCCCGACAGCTTCTGCGAAAGCGCCTGCAGCCTGGAATTCAGTTCTTTTCTGGAACTGTCAATTCTTTGCACAGCCCCCTGCAACTGTCCCTTGACTTCCTGCATTTCTGAGATGGATCCGTCCATGTGCTCCATTCGAGCCTGCAAGTCTTTGATGGCGGTCTCATTCACCTCAAGCCCGTCCTGCACCTCCTGGACCTCTTCCCGGTGAATTTCCAGGTATTCCCTGAGCAGGGTATGTTGCCGGCTGAACTGTTCTTCAAGTTCCGCAAGCCTTCGAGCCATGTCACGTTCCAGGGCATGCAGCTCATCTTCCATCTGCATGATCCGGGTGGTCTGCTGGTCAATAAGGGAATCCGGCGCGTCCTCCCTGGATTGTCCTGTACCTTCCTCCAGAGCAAACACCCCTACGGGATAAAACATAAGAAGGGTGTACAGCAGGACCTTGACAATTGCGACACAAATAAAATTCTTCATGGCTGCTTTACCTTTTGCTGAAATGTTATTTGCAGGGAATCATGCTTTAGTGAACTACTCTTGAAACCCTATCAGCTTAGCAAACAGTTTAGCCCTTTTCTATGGAAAGATATCACTAGCGACACTTTATTTCAGCTGGAAGGGGACTGGCTCCGGGACCCATTTGAGCATCATTTTGTGCTTTAAATATTTCATTTTCTGGGACAAGTGGATCCCGGAAGAGCCAGTCCCCGTGCCACATGCAAAGCGCTAAACAGATACATTTTATTGTGCATGACCAGAGCATAAAGCTTTAGCTCTTCAAGTGCAAACGACTTTTTGGCAGCAATAAGCACTGTTATCACTACAGCGACACTTTGTGTTAATGATTGCCTCGGCCACCGGGGACAGGCACTCCCGCACTAATTTTTCTGAAGGATGTTTGACGGCATTTTAAAATTAAGTGCGGGGAGAGCCAGTCCCCTTGGAGTTCAAATAAAGTGTCGCTGTAGTGTTATCATGCTCAAAGATAGCAGGTCAGAAAAAGATTGCTATTTGCTGCTTAGAAATTTAATATTTCCGGCTGTTTTATCAATCTTTTTTTCAATGGATGAACCAAGACATGAAAGTGATTCAGAAAAACGATTCTATCAGAAATATCGCCATAATAGCCCACGTGGACCACGGCAAGACCACCCTGGTGGACGGGATGTTCAGGCAAAGCGGGGTGTTCAGACAGGGACTGGAGGTGGAGGAAAGGATAATGGATTCCATGGACCTGGAGCGGGAAAGAGGCATCACCATCTCGGCCAAAAACTGTTCGGTAGTGTGGCATGGGGTCAAGATAAACATCATCGACACTCCGGGCCACGCTGATTTCGGTGGAGAGGTGGAGCGCTCCCTGTCCATGGCTGACGGCGCAGTGCTTCTGGTGGACGCTTCGGAAGGACCTCTGCCCCAGACCAGGTTTGTTTTGAAAAAGACCCTGGAGGCCGGGCTGAAGATCATCGTGGCCATCAACAAGATCGATCGTAAAGACGCCCGGCCGGCCGAGGTCCTGGATGAAATCTACGATCTTTTCATCGATCTTGACGCCGGGGAGGAACAGCTGGATTTTCCTGTAATCTACTGCATGGCCCTGGACGGCATAGCCAGAAAAGATCTTCATGAAGACTCGGACAACCTGGATATCCTGTTTGATACCATCCTGGATTTTATCCCGCCTCCATCTTTTGAACCGGATAAGCCGTTTCAGATGCTGGTGTCCGACCTGGGGTACTCGGATTACGTGGGGAGGCTTGCCGTGGGCAGGGTGTTCAACGGCAGGGCCAGGCAGAGCGATCAACTGGTTCGCCTGGGACCGGAAGGCAGCCAGGACATGTTGCGGGTGACCAAACTGCAGACCTATGCCGGGCAGGAACTGGTGGAAATAAGCGAGATACAGGCCGGGGACATAGCCGTTATATCCGGCATTGAAGAGGTGCATATCGGAGATACCATATGCACCCGGGATAACCCCATGGCCATGAAGAGAATCACCGTGGACGAACCTACTGTGTCCATGAAATTTTCCATCAATACCTCACCCATGGCCGGTAAAGAGGGCACATATGTCCAGTCCAGCAAGATCTGGGAGCGCCTGACAAAAGAGACTCTGAGCAACGTGGCCATCCAGGTGGAAAAGACACGGGACAAGGACAGCTTTGTGGTCAAGGGCAGGGGTGAGTTCCAGATGGCCATACTCATTGAGACCATGCGCAGGGAGGGATT
Organism: Desulfonatronospira sp.; assembly: GCA_003563255.1. Taxonomy (GTDB): domain Bacteria; phylum Desulfobacterota; class Desulfovibrionia; order Desulfovibrionales; family Desulfonatronovibrionaceae; genus Desulfonatronospira. The sequence continues at coordinate 4,890 of PWSL01000128.1, forward strand.
CGAGTTGAGCGTGGGCCGGCCTCAGGTCATAATCAGGTACCAGGGGGATAAAAAGCTGGAGCCCATGGAGCACCTTTTCATAGACTGCGACGAGGCCTTCATGGGAGTGGTTACGGAAAAGCTGTCCCTGCGCAAGGGACGCATGACCAACATGGTCAATCACGATACCGGGCGGATACGAATAGAGTTTACCGTACCCTCCAGGGGGCTCATCGGCTACCGGGATGAGTTCCTGACGGACACTAAGGGCACCGGCATAATGAATTCCTATTTTACCGGCTACCAGGAGTACCGGGGGGATTTCCCCAACAGGTTCATGGGGTCCCTGGTGGCGGACCGGCCGGGGAATGCAGTACCTTACGCCCTGTCCAATCTCAAGGCCAGGGGCAACCTGTTCATTACACCGGGTACGCCGGTATACGAGGGTATGATAGTGGGGGAGCACAACCGCGAGCACGACCTGAATGTCAACGTGTGCAAGGAAAAAAAACTCTCCAACGTCCGGGCCGCCGGCAAAGACGATGCCATTGTCCTGCCCCCGGTACTGCCCATGACCCTGGAGCGGGCCCTGCATTTCATCCGCGAGGACGAACTGGTGGAAGTCACTCCCGTATCCATCCGCCTGCGAAAGACCATTCTATCAGCCTCACAGAGACACAGTGCCCGGCCAAAAGATTAATCCCGAAGTTTTTCCAGGCTGCACATAAAGCTTCGATTGGAAGGGGTACTGGTGACCGGGTCCCGGTGATGATCGTCTGTCAGCAGGTTTAAGTTGTAATCCTGGTGCACCTCTCCCCAGCCCCAGGCGATAATTACGTAGCCTGGGCATACCCTGTCCGTGACCCCGGCCTGCATTTTTATGCTTCCCCTGGGGGTGTGCACCCGGACCATCTCCCCGGCTGTGATGCCCAGACTGCCGGCATCCTGCTCGTGCAGGTCCACGGTTGGTTTTTCCCCGGTCTTTAAAAGCTTGTCCACATGGTGAAACTGGGTGTGCGTAAAACGGTTTTCCCGTTCTCCGCTCATGCCCACTAGAGCATGGCCTGCATGGCTGGAGAAGCTGATGGGGTTCTTCATTCGTCCATGCTGATAGGGTACCGGGTCATGTCCGTTTTGCTTCAGCCTGTCAGAGAAAAACTCCACTTTGCCTGAAGGAGTGTTGAATCCCTTTGAGCGGTATTTTTCAAAGACCTGTTCCCCGTCTCGGATGCCCTGGGGGGAATTTCTGAGCTTTTCCACAGTGATGCCGCTTGGTTCAAGCTGAAAATCTATGGCCTCCTGTACATCTCCCCAGGGAAACTCTTTTTTAAGGCCCAGTTTTTCAGCCAGCGAAAATATTATCTTCCAGTCCGGCCAGGTCCCGGGGAGAGGTTCTATGGCCCGGTCCTGCAGGACGACCGGGCTGGTACGAAGGGATGCCCGGTTTAGCTGGGTCTTTTCAAAGCACATGCTTGCCGGCAGGATAACGTCGGCAAACTCCGCCGTGCGGGTGAAAAAAGGATCTATAACCACCATAAAGTCTAGGCTTTCAAAGGCCTTTTGTACTCTGGTGGAGTCAGCCATGGTTGCAAGGGGATTGCCGGACTGCACCACCACCATGTTTACAGGGTAGGGGGTCTGGTCCAGCATGGCGTCCACCAGGCAGGACTGGGCATGCAGTCCCCAGTTGGGGTGGAAGCTGCTAAACAGACTGTAGTCCCTGGTGACCGGATAAGTATCCGGAGAAATCCTGTCCCGCAGCTGGATATTGTTTACCCTGGGGGGCTGGGGGATGATATCCCCGCCGGCAATGTCCAGGTTGCCGGTTATGGCCCGCAGCATGGCCACCGCCCGGGTGGCCTGAAAAGTATGCAGCTGCATGTCCAGGCCGTTGCCGTCCACGATGCAGGCAGGGGAAGAGCGGGCATACATGCGGGCCGCCTTTATAATGTCCCGGGCATCCAGTCCGGCAAAGGGGGCTACCTCGTGCGGGGGATAATTCTGTACTGCCCGGGCCAGTGCATCAAAGCCCAGGGTATAGTCGCGGATGAAGTTCTTATTGTGCAGATCACTGTTGATGATCTCGTGCATCATGGCCATGGCCAGCATACCGTCGTGGGCCGGTTTGACCTGCAGGTGGATATCCGCCATGGCCGCCGCCGGAGTGCGCACCGGGTCCACCACTATGAGTCCGGCCCCGTTTTGGCGGGCATGCAGCAGGGCTTCGAAGGCACCGGGCATGGTATTGCGGTCGTTTTTGCCCCAGACCAGGACACAGCCCGAATCCTTGATGCCGGGCATGGTCATGGCCCCGTAGGTGTAAAAGTGAGCCATTTCCCGGGCCACGTGGCAGACCGAGCCATTGCCAATGCTGTTGGGAGAGCCGAAGGCGTTCATGAGCCTCTGGGCGTAATCCCAGGGAGCCCCCCAGTCGGCTGCCATGCCCCTGAGCCAGGCAATGCTTTCCGGGCCTGAAACATTTCTATGCTGCAAAAATTTTGAGGCCACCAGGTCCAGGGCCTCGTCCCAGCCGGCCTCCCGGAACTTTGGCGGTCCCTTTTTTCCTTCGCGGATAAGAGGGGAGCTCAAACGTTTTCTGGAATATACTATCTCCGGGGCCCGCATGAGCCTGGGGCAGTTAATCCTTTCGGCAGGGGGAAGAAAGGATTTCCTTTGGGCCGAAACCAGCCTGCCGGATTCCACCCGGGCCTCCACCGGGCAACAGGCAGAACAGAAACGGCATACGGTATGTACTATCATTTTTTTGCTCTTTTTTGTAACGCTCAGGCCTGAACAGTCATCACCTGAAAGCCTTGACGTAGCAGCTGCGGATAAGTTCATAGTGATTGCGGTGGGTGCGGATTTTCCACCAGACGTGACCTTTTTTTTCGATGTTCCATCCCGGTCCGGGGTTGGCCCGGGGACGTTCAAGCCAGCCGGCGATGTTGTCCAGCCCGTGGCCGGCGAATTCTCCCTCGGGCGTGCCTCCCAGCCAGAATTTACGGTCAGCGCTCTGCTCGGACCAGGAAAAAGGGTCCGAGAGCAGCAGCTGGGCCCCTTCCCTGGGGGCCAGCCGTTCGGCCTCCTGCAGGTGCTGCAGGGGCAAGGGCAGTTTGTCCACCATATTCAGGGAGGCCAGTGCGGAAAAAGCGCCCGAGGCAAAGGGCAGGGCCATGGCGTCGGCAACTATGAACTCAAGGTTTCTGGTCCGCCATCCCGCTGGCAGGACTAGTTTTTCTTTCCGGGTCAGAATACCCTCCTGAACGAGATCCACCTGGATTTGTTTGCGGGTCATTAGTTCTCTGGCCGTCCGGATAAAGGCCACGGAATTATCTATGCCCAGGGCGAAGTCAAACCTGGAGGCCATGTCAAAGGTAAACCTGCCCACGGCTGAGCCCATGTCCAGACAGCCCCCGGCATCCGGGTGCATGAGATCCGCCCAGTCCTGGTAGGCGCTGCTGCCCTCGGGGTCATCAAGAAGGTCGCAGTAGTGGCTCCAGAGGTAGGATGAGACCACGGAAGAGTTTTCATATTTAGACCCGGAGTCTTTAAGTGTGTTCTGCTGCGGGTGCACCATGGCGATGCCTTCCCGGATGGGATACTCTTTCAGGCATTCCGGGCAGTTGAGGGTTCCTTCAAAAACATC
>PWSL01000220.1 GCA_003563255.1 Desulfonatronospira sp.
CGCTTGGCAGTGGGACTGTCCCCGCTAAGAACTAACCAGATCAAAGGCAACCAGTTTTGCTAATGAGAGATTTCAGTAACCAAAAAAATATTGTCGCGGGGACTGTCCCAAGTGTGGGATAATGGCGGGGGTTCAGCGCTTGGCAGTGGGACAGTCCCGCACTTATTTTTGAAAATCTCATGGCTGTAACTTATTCATCAGAAAAATAAGTGCGGGACTGTCCCAAGTGCGGGATACGAGCACTTCTTTATCTTGGGTTGCGGGCTGAGCCCGCTTTAGAAGTTTTGCAGTAGATACACAGAAATCTGGACCAAGGAGGTTGCTAGTGCAGGGCAGTATCAAGATTGCCGTTGTAGGGGTTGGAAATTGTGCCGGTTCGCTGATCCAGGGGATCTATTATTATAAAAACCAGAAATCCTCTGAAGCAGTGGGGCTGATGCACTGGGATATCGGGGGATACGGTCCAGGAGACATCGATGTGGTGGCAGCCCTGGATATTGACAGGCGCAAGGTGGGAAAAGACCTGTCTCAGGCTGTTTTTGCAGAGCCCAATTGCACCACTGTCTTTGAGCCTGAAATCCCTGAAACCGGCGTAAGGGTCAGCATGGGAAGGATTTTGGACGGTTTTTCCGAGCACCTGCAGGAGTATCCGGACAGGCAGACTTTTGTTGTAAGCCAGGAATCCGAGCCGGACAGGGAGCAGGTGGTAGAGATGCTCCGCTCCAGCCAGGCCGAAATCCTATTAAACTACCTCCCGGTGGGCTCGGAACAAGCCACCAGGTTTTATGCCCAGTGCGCCCTGGATGCCGGCCTGGGGTTTATAAATAACATGCCGGTGTTTATTGCAAGCGACTCTGCCTGGGCCGGTAAATTTCAAGCTCATGGCCTGCCCGTCATAGGGGATGATATCAAGGCCCAGCTGGGAGCCACTATAGTTCACCGTACCCTGGGAGATCTATTCAGAAAAAGAGGGGTCAGGCTGGACCGAACATATCAGCTCAATACCGGGGGCAATACTGATTTTTTGAACATGCTCAACAAGAGCAGGCTTAAATCCAAAAAGGAGTCCAAGACAGAGTCAGTGCAGTCTGTCCTGGGTTACCGCCTGGATCCGGACAATATTCATATCGGACCCAGCGACTACATTGCCTGGCAAAAGGATAACAAGGTCTGTTTTCTTCGCATGGAAGGCAGGCTTTTCGGAGATGTTCCCATGAACCTGGAGCTTCGTTTGAGCGTGGAAGATTCTCCTAATTCCGCTGGTGTCGCCATCGATGCCATCAGGTGCTGCAAACTTGCTCTGGAGAGAGGACAGGCAGGACCACTTCTGGGGCCTTCTGCTTACCTGATGAAACACCCTCCTCGTCAATTCAGTGACAACACCGCCTATAAGCTTACCGAAGATTTTATCCTCAAGGGCGTTAATCAACCATAACACAATCTGACATCTCATCCGGGTAACCAATCAGGGGGGGAGATACCGGCCCGGGGACAGTCCTCAGGCCTTTGTGCCACATGCAAAGCGCTAAACAGATACCCTTGATTTTAAGGAAAGAAGGAATTTTTTTGCACTAACCTCCTTGACACTTCTGTTTTCTTGTTTATAAATCATAATAAAATGAAACAATAGAAATGGAGGTGATTAGATATGGTAATTGATCTGAGCAGCTTTTATAATGTACCGCGGCAAATGGACAGGTTTTTTGATGAGATCTGGAAACCTTCAATGATAAGTCAAAGGAGGAATGCTTATCCACCTGTTAATATCAGCGAAGATATAAGCAATATATATGTACACCTTGAAATGCCAGGAGTACATATAGAAGATGTGGACATCACTTTAAGCGACGGAAGTCTGGTTATTAAAGGCAACCGTAAGCACGATACAGGCAATTACTACAGACAGGAACGTCCTGCAGGCCTGTTTCAAAGGGTAATCAATCTGAATGTTCCGGTAGATGCAGATAAAGTTAAGGCAAAAATGAAGGACGGCATTCTTGATATAGTAGTTCCCAAAGCAGAGGAAGCAAAGCCCAAAAAGGTAAGTATTGAGGCACAATAAGAAGGAGGTGGTGAATATGGTCAAAGAAGTTCAGAAGAGAGAAGCAAAAAACTTACCTCGTTTTTCACCTAGTACTGATATAATTGAAAAAGAGGACGGTTTTCATATTTATATGGATATGCCCGGTGTTACGAAGGACAAACTGAATATAGACCTGAAGGATTCAGATCTAGATATTACTGCAAGGCCGGAATTTCCAAAAATTGAAAACGCCAGCAACATACACATGGAGTTTGGTGACTGTGAATATTTGAGGAGTTTTACCATATCAGACGTGGTAGACCGAAACAATATCAAGGCCACTATGATAAATGGCGTTCTGGAACTCTATCTGCCCAAAGCAGAAAAGGCTAAGCCCCGCAAAATCGAGATTGAAGCAGGGTAGTCTGAAAGAAACCATTCAGGGGTTTAGTGGTGATGACCGGCACCAGGCCTGGGGACTGTCCCGCACTAATTTTCTAACGCTCACATCTGTCAATTGTTCATCAAAAAAATAAGTGCGGGACTGCCCCATGCCGACTGTCCCCATGCCGATTTCGGTCTCCCCTTAATGGTTAAGTCTGAAATATGAAAGGAGGTGATGGCAATGATGGAAAGATTACTGCCAACCAGAAGAAGCACTGCACCTGGAAGAAGGGCTCCCATGAGAACACCCATGGATATGTTTGAAATGTTTGAAGACATGTGGAGAAGTCCTTTCAGAGGCCTGGAAGAACTGGATCAGCAGTTCACCCCGGCCATTGAGGTCAGTGAGAAAGACAATGAAGTTGTTGTTCGGGCGGAAGTGCCCGGGATGAAGCCGGAAGACATGGATATCAGGGTTGAAAACAATCACCTGATTCTAAGCGGCGAGAAAAAACAGGAGCACAAAGACGAAAAGGAAAACAATGTCCATATGGAATTCTCCTACGGACGTTTTTATCGTACCATCCCCCTGAGGGGAGAAGTGAATCCTGAAAATATCAAGGCCAAATATAAAGACGGTGTGCTGACGGTGAATGTACCTCTGGATGCAGAAAGCACAACAGCCAAGAAGATAGCCATAGAAAGCTAGAGTGGAGATGCGGTTCCGGTTGGTTTATATAACCCTGGACCGCTTCCCATAAAAAAGGGGTCGCTGCCGGACGGCAGCGACCCTTTTTTCTGACAGAAGACTGACGAATATTATAAACAAGTGCGGGGTGCCGTCCCGGGTGGCCGAGGCGATAATTTACACAAAGTGTCGTTATAGTGTTACAGACGCGAAGATTTGTTAACCTGCACAGTCAGTACTTAGAACTGGAAGGGGACTGGCTCTTTTGCCGCCGGATAGTCCGGCCGTTTTACGGTTTGAGGTCGGCAAAAGTGCCTGTCCCCGGTGGCCACTTAGCGAGGGACAGCCCCCAGGCCTGGTGCCAGTAATCACCACCGAGGACTCCCTGAATGGTTACTATTTTTTGAAAAGAGAACCAAGATCGCTCCTGTTTTGTCCTGCTCCGGCCATGTTGCCGAGATTCCTGAGTTCCCCGGCTCCAGAGATGGTCAGGTTGCTGGAGGCCTCCATGTACTTGCTCTTTAGTTCTTCCGGAATTTTTTTGTAGAAGTACATGATGTGCCTGCCTTCGATTTCACCGCTGACTTCATTATCAATTGGGTATCCAAAGGGCAGCAATAACATTTGAACCCCTCCCTGTTGAGTAGGCAGCATCTGAAGAATGGCCGGGTCTGTTATCTTGTTTTCCTGAGCATTCCACTTGCCGAGAACCATGTCTCCATTAACCAGCTTGACCAGTTGAATATCGTAGGACATAAGATTTCTCCTCTGGGTTGTTGTGTGTTTCAGCGTTTAAAAGAGTTGAATTTAATTTCTAGGTTGTATACTGTCAAGGATGAACCGGACAGGACGACAATACCTGTCGTCCTGGAAAAGACTCAAACGGCCGTGAGGACCGTTGGCTGGAGAACGATATGAACGCCCTGGATATTTTTTTTGTTATAGTGCTGGGCTTTTTCCTGTTTCGGGGGGTCTACAGGGGGCTTATCCTGGAAATAGCTTCCATAGCGGGGCTCATCGCAGGCTTTCTGGCGGCCAATCGTTTTTACATGGATGTCTATCCATGGTTGTATGATATTTTAGAGAATCAGACCTGGGCCCAGATTATCAGCTACCTGAGCATATTTTTGGCCACTATGGCTGTGGTGGCACTGCTGGCGTTTTTTTTAAGGAGACTTTTGCGACTGGTTATGCTGGGCTGGCTGGACCGCCTGGGCGGGGGGCTGTTGGGGTTTGTCAAGGCGGGCCTTATCTGCAGCATTGCGCTACTTCTCCTGACTGTTTTTCTGCCCTCTGAACACAGCCTGATTGTGGAATCCATGATTGCACCCTACCTTATTGCACTAAGTGACAGTCTGGCTTCCTATCTGCCCCAGGACCTGAAGGAGGGTTTTTCCCACAAGGTCCGCGAAGCAGCGGACATGTGGGAACATGGCTTGGATAAACTTTTCAGGAATGAGGCTGGTCAAGAGTGAGCAATCAAGATTCAATGAGTCAAATGCTGCAAGTAATACAGACTCTTCTGGGCCCGGAAGGCTGCCCCTGGGACCAGGAGCAGACACCTGAAAGCCTTTGCGATTACCTTGTGGAAGAGACCTTTGAACTGGTATCCGCCATTCGTTCAGGTGATCTCCAGGAAGTCCTGGAGGAAATGGGGGATGTAATTTTTCTGCTGGCCTTTATCAGCTGCCTGTATGGGGACAAAGTTTCCCTGGGACAGGCCATGCAGCATGCTGCCCGGAAAATGACCCGCAGACACCCGCACGTATTCGGGGAAACAGATATCAACTCCAGGGAAGAACTGACCCGCACCTGGGAAAGAGTCAAGAAAACCGAAAAAAAACATGCCGGAGGCTATCTCCTGGACTCTGTTCCCAGAAGCCTTCCCCCCCTTCTGCTGGCTTATCGTCTGCACTCGAAGGCAGCAAAAGCCGGTTTTACCTGGGACAGCCTCCATGAACTGGAAGATAAACTGACGGAAGAATGGCTGGAATGGAAAAATGCCCTCGAGAGCAAGGACCATGATAAAATGCTGGAGGAGTTCGGGGACTATCTTTTTACCCTGGTGGAGTACGGAAGGCGCAATCAAATAAAGGCCAGCTCAGCCCTTTCGAAAACCAATATCAAGTTTGCCCGCCGCATTCACATGATGGAAGATCTGGCCAGGGAAAAAGGGTGGGATATATCCCGGCTGGACATGGATCATCTTGAAGAACTCTGGCAGGAAGCCAAGGGTTTTTAGGAGTGTAAGAGAGTAAGAGTATTGAGGACGCCCGGCTTAATTTTCCAATATCTTAATCTACCTTAAGATTTCACCATGGCCGCCATCTTCTCCAGGATCTCTTGCGGGGTGTGACTTCCGGTGTCGATATGCACTGCGTCCGGGGCAGGGGTCAGGGGCGCAATGGCACGCCCCTGGTCCTGGGCATCCCGGCGCTGCATCTGCTCCAGGATTTGCTTTTCATCAGCATCCAGGCCCATTTCCTGCAGTTGTCTGCACCTCCTTGCAGCCCGTATCCCGGGATCAGCCAGTAAAAAGAACTTGTAAGCGGCATTTGGGAAAACCACCGTACCCATGTCTCTGCCTTCAGCCACAAGCGAGGTCTGCGAGCCAATGTGCTGCTGGGCCCTTTTCATGTACTCCCGCACCACATGAAGCGCTGCAATGCTGGAGGCCAGAAGCCCCACTTCCTCGGTCCGCACCTGTTCCCCGATTATGCTGCCATCCAGGATCAGGCAACTCTCCGGCCCGATTCCCCTCAGGGCAAAACGCATATTTTCAAGCCTGCGGGCTATTTCTTTTTCCGGAATATCCACGGCCTGAGGCCCCAGCACCCATGCCGCCGCCCGGTACATGGCCCCGGTATCCAGGTAGGCTGTTTTCAGTATCCGGGCCAGGCCGGTGGCCAGGGTGGTTTTGCCCACGCCTGCCGGACCGTCAATGGTGATTGTAACGGGTTTTGAATTCAATCGATTATATCCTGCAAATATTCTATCAAAATATTGTTTTCCTCCTCAGTGCCAATGCTTACCCGCAGAAGGTGCAAAAAACCGTAGCTTTTCAGGGGACGGATTATTACTCCACGCTTAAGAAGTTCCTGGAATACTTTGTCTGCTTCCACGGGCGGTTCAAACATGATGAAATTGGCCTGAGAAGGATAGACCCGGCAGTCAAGCTTTTCCAGTTCCTTCTGCAGGTACTTGCGACCCTGAGTGATGACAGACAGAGTTGCACTGGTGAAGGCATTGTCCTTCAAAGCGGCCTGACCGGCCTTTTCAGCCAGGATGTTGACGCTGAAGGGCAGCCTGATGCGGCGCATGTAGTCCGCAAGTACAGCCGGCAGGATAGCGTAGCCCAGTCTAAGTCCCGCCAGGGCATGCATCTTGGAAAAGGTGCGCAGTACTGCCACGCTGGAGTCGTTCTGCCAGAAGGAAAGGGCGGAATACCTGTTGCGGGGTTCAGCAAAATCAATATATGCTTCATCCACTACCAGGCAGCATCCCGGAGGGAGCCCGGATGCGAACTTTTGCAGTTCCGAGGCCGGGGCGGCATAGCCGGATGGATTGTCCGGGTTGGTCAGAAAGACCACCCTGGTATTCTGGTCCACCAGTTCCCGGAGCATGTCCCAGGCAAAGCTGAAGTCATGGTTGAGCCTGGCCTGACGAAACTCCACGCCGCTGAGCCCGGCCTGCAGCCTGTATATGCTGAAGCAGGGGTCAAAGGCCACGATATTGTCCCGGCCTGGTACGGCCAGCATGCGGATAAGCAGGTCTATGAGCTCATCCGAACCGTTTCCGCAGACAATGTTGCCGGAGTCAACTCCCAGGTGGTCTGCAATGCTTCTGCACAGTTCCGGGTTGTTGGCCCCGGGGTAGCGAAAGGCCAGGCCGGAGTTCTGAACCAGGACCTGCTGCACTACAGGGGAGACACCCAGGGGGTTTTCATTGCTGGCCATTTTGATGACCCGGCCAAGGCCGAACCGGCTTTTGATTTCATCGATGCTGAGTCCTGGAGAATAGGCCTTGAATGACTTCACCTGTTCCCGGATATAATTATTTAACTGATGTGACATATTTTGCTGTGAAGTTGAGTGTTGCAGTGTGATGTCTGCCTGGTGGAGCTCAGGCCCTGCAGCAGGATATGATTCGTTTTTGAAGTTCTTCCCGGCATGAAAGGAGCATGAGAAAAGTGCCCCGGGGCAGGTTGTCGCTTGCCGGTGCATAAAGGTTGGCCCAGACCGGCACCACTTTCAGGGAACCCCAGGCAGCACCTTCTATAACCAGCTCAATATTCATTTCCCTGCCCAGAGGAAACGAGCGATCTCCTGGTATGAAAAAGCCTCTCTGACCTAGAAAGCTTTCCTGCCAGATACTGCGCAGGTCTTTGGATGTGGGGAGCTTAAGTTCCATGCGCAACCTCCCTACTGGATTTTGGGGCGGATGAATATGAGCAGTTCGTCTTTTCTTTCTCTTTGGAAGTCCTGCCTGAATAATCTTCCAAGAACAGGGACATTGGAGATGCCTGGAACTCTATGTTGAAGGGCCTCCTCATCAAGCTTTTTGATTCCACCTATCACTATTGTTTCGCCGTCCCTGACTAATAGAGTAGTTTGAGCCATCTTGGTATCAATATTCCCACCTTCTCCGGGGGAATCGTCAGTGACCTTCAGGTTCAAAATCAGGTTGTTATCCGGGGTTATCTGAGGCTGAACCATCAGTTTGAGCAAGGCGTCTACATATTCCGTGCGTGTCCCACGTTCGTCCGGGACTTCTCTTGCGATACGGGTGCCCTGTTCAATCTCTGCCTGCTGGTTGTTTAAGGTCATAATTTGTGGTGAAGAAATGGTTTTGGATTTATCTTGAGCTTCACCCAGGCGCAATTCTGCGTCCAGGACAAAAAGGCTGCCAGCTACTCTATCCTGGCCTTCCAGGATGCCGGTGACCGCCATCAAATTTCCCATTCGGTCGGGAAAATTCATGGTTTGCATGTTGACTCCGCTCTCCCAGACCCTGTCGAAGGTGTGTGCATGTTCTAATCCCCAATTGATGCCAAGCTCCCGGCGAAAGGTTTCTGTAGCATAGACCACCCTGGCCTCAATAAGCACCTGTCGCTCCGGACGGTCCAGATTGTTGATCAGTTCCCTGATGGTATCAAGCTGGCTGGCAGTATCCCGGACGATTAACATATTTGTCCGGTTATCATAGTCCAGTCGGCCCTGTTCTTCAGAAAGAAATTTTTCAATTCTGGGTTTCAATTCACTGGCTTTGGCATAGTTGATCTGAAAATACTCCTGTAAAACCGGTTCCAGAGCTCTGAGGCTTTCACGTTCTTCCAGGGCCCGCTGCCTTTGGGCCTGAAGCTTTTCAGCAGTTGTAACCCG
>PWSL01000451.1 GCA_003563255.1 Desulfonatronospira sp.
GAAAGCCAGGAGCTTTTGCCCACGGAACACACGGAAGGACACGGAAGTTTTTAAAGCGTTGCGAAGCAACGCATATTCCGTGAGATTCCGTGTATTCCGTGGGCCGTCTCTTTTGCCCCGATGGGGCCTCTTTTTCCGCACAGGGTCGCGGAAAAAGCCTAGAATCTAGTGGCCACCGGGGACAGGCACTTTTGCCGGCCTCAAACCGTAAAAATGGCCGGACTGTAACAGCGGCAAAAGAGCCAGTCCCCTTCCAGCTCTACAGCGACACTTTGTGTAAATTATCGCCTTGGCCACCGGGGACAGGCACTTTTGCCGGCCTCAAACCGTAAAAATGGCCGGACTGTAACAGCGGCAAAAGAGCCAGTCCCCTTCCAACTCTCAGGTCTCAATCTGGGCAGGAGAGGTTTGAACATCTTTCTGTATTTTTTCCAGGCCGGTTTCCTGAACCAGGTCTATCCATTCAGCCACAAGCTCATGGTCCCACTGGGTTCCGCTTCCCTGCAGCAGAATAACCCTGGCCTGCTCCCAGGACAGGGCATTGCGGTAGGCTCGGTCTGAAGTCATGGCCTCAAAGGCGTCGACCACGCTTATTACCTTGGCCAGAAACGGTATCTGCCCATTGCCGATATTATCAGGATAACCTTCACCGTCCACCCGTTCATGATGATGATACACCAGGGGCAGAATATCGTTCAGGGACCAGAGCTGGGCCAGAATATCCCTGGCGATCTGTGGATGCCCCTGCATTATCCTGAATTCATCATCCGTCAACCTGGATGGCTTGTTCAGGATATGGTCCGGAATGCCGATCTTGCCGATATCATGCAGAACACCGGCTGTATAAAGATCTTCAAGTTCCTTGGACATAAGCTTGAGCCTGCTTCCCAGCTTCATGGCATACACCGCCACCCGGTCTGAATGTCCCTTGGTATAATAATCCTTGGCTTCCACCGCCTTGGCATAAGATCTGATAATGTCCAGGTTTTTGTCCCGCATTTTGCCGTACATCCTGGCGTTTTGCATTGCAGTAGCCGCATGGGCTGCAAATACGCCCAGAAGCTGGGAGTCTTCATTATTGAACAGGTTGTCTTCGTGGCGCAGTAAAACCACGGCGCCGACTTTATTGAGCTGTGAATAAAGTGGAGTGATAAGAATGGAGTACTCAAAATTCCCGGATTCCAAATTTAGATAATTACCGGCATTGCCATTATCCAGCATATAGGTTTTGCCATCATAGGCCGCTTTGTAGCTCAGATTTTTCAACTCTTTGAAAAGCTCGGGATGCTCACGCAATTTTCTGCCCCTGATGACCGATTTGGATAAAGATCCTTTTTCTTCCAGCAAAAAAAGGGCCACACTGTCCGGCTGAAAATTTCTCTGGACCTGAGAAACAAACTCGTAACAGATGGATTTGAGATCCAGCTGGGCATTGAGGGCGCTGCTGACATTAAGCATTTTGACTATGTTGCTCAGGCGTTTTTTTTCCTTGCGGGAGTACCTGTTTTTAATTACCTTTTCCACTTTCACCAGAAGGTGGCTGATATTGAAGGGCTTGGGAAGATAGTCAGCAGCCCCGGTCTTGATGCACTCCACAGCCGTCTCAATGCTGGCAAAGCCGGTCATGACCAGGAAATCTATGTCCAGATTCTTTTCTGCGATGTATTGCAGCAATTCCAGCCCCCCCATCTGAGGCATCCGCAAATCTGAAATAATGAGGTCAATTTCCGGGTGTTTAACAAGCATCAGCTGTGCCTGTCTGCCGTTTTCCGCCTCCAGAACCTTGTGGCCTTCTTCCTGAAGGGCATCCCGGCATATCTCCCTGAGACTGTCTTCATCGTCCACCACCAGGATAGTTGCTATTTTTTCCTGATCATCTTTTTGCATAATATATCCCCGATATTATAGCAGCACTTACTATCTGTCCCCCGGCAGAAAAACAAACCAGAGGTCTTGATTTTTTATGCATCTTGAGTTATATTATTAGTTTATCGGGATGTGGCTCAGTCTGGCTAGAGCGCAGCGTTCGGGACGCTGAGGCCGCAGGTTCGAATCCTGCCATCCCGACCATCCTTTCTTGTCCTCGTTATCAGACAATAATCCGGGACTGCATTATCTTGGGTTGCAGGCAAAGCCCGCGTTAGTGACTTACTCCTGAAACCCTGTCACAAAAAACAATAACCACGCGAAGCGCGTGGCAGGCCTTGGACAGGATTAACCACGCCAAAGACGCGTGGCAGGCATAGATTGACAGGATAAGCAATCAGCGACCGGAAGCCGCAGATTGCAATAGCCATCCCGCACTCACTTTCTTCCGGCATTCTTGAGTGCCGGAAGAAAGTGAGTGCGGGAGTGATACCTTTTGGCCTGGCTTCCGGCCAGGACAAAAATGATTTTCTCTTCATCAATCTCTTAATCCTGTTAATCCTGTCAAAAAAGTTCTTTTCTTTATTGGGTTGCGGGCAAAGCCCGCCTTAGTTACCAACATGTTTGTTTGATATTTGTGCTAAGCGCCTTAATACGCTGTTTAACAGCTTCTTATCAAACCTCTGCAGTTTGCTGGTTTGTATCTACAACCGGCCTTCTCCCCATACTGAAATATGAAAAACCCATTTCCTGCAGCAGCTTGGGCGGATAGAGATTTCTTCCGTCAAATACAGCCGGGTACTGCAACTGGGACTTGATACGCCGCAGGTCCGGATTGCGGAACTGGTTCCACTCGGTAACCACCGCCAGTGCATGGGCACCGTCCAGCACCTCGTACTGCTCCCGGCATATCTGAACCATGGGATTATCTTGCAAGGCCAGGCTGGCGTTTTTTCCTGCCTGGGGATCATACGCCTTGACCTGCATGCCGCTGCCGGTGAGTTCTCTTATGATTTCCAGTGCCGGGGCCTCACGCACATCATCGGTGTTGGCTTTGAAGGCCAGACCCCACATAGCCAGAATTTTGCCTTCAACCCCCCCCAGAGAGGAGAAAAATTCCAGGACCTTGTAGGCCAGGCGCCTCTTCTGAGCTTTATTGACTTCTTCCACCGCCCTTAAAAGACTCGGAGTGTATTCCTGTTCCTTAGCCGTGTTGATCAGGGCTGAAACATCTTTGGGAAAGCAGGAGCCCCCGAACCCTACTCCGGGGTAAATAAAATGGTATCCAATACGGTGATCCGAGCCTATGCCTCTACGGACATCACCAATGTCCGCCCCTACCTTTTCACAGATATTGGCAATCTCGTTTATAAAAGAGATCTTGGTAGCCAGCATGCAGTTGGCTGCGTACTTGGTCATCTCAGCGCTTCGAAGCCCCATAACCATCATTTTTTCCCGGCTGCGGGCAAAAGGAGAGTAAAGAACCTTTAGAAGCTCAGCTGTACGGATATTGTCTGTACCTACTATAACCCGGTCCGGCTTCATGAAGTCAGAGACAGCATCTCCCTCCTTCAAAAACTCCGGATTCGACACCACGTCGAATTCCAGTCCCAGACCACGTTTATCAAGCTCGGCCCGGATGAGTTCGCGGACCATATCCGCTGTACCCACCGGCACGGTAGACTTGTCCACTATTATTTTATAGTCCTGCATATTGCGGCCCACTTCCCTGGCGACCTGACGCACAAACCCCAGGTCGGCCCTGCCGTCATCCCCGGGAGGTGTGCCTACGCAGATAAAAACAAACAGGCAGTTGGTCAGGCCTTCGTTTATGTCAGTGGTAAAATGCAGCCTTCCCTGGTCCTTGTTTCTGCGAACCAGCTCTTCCAGGCCCGGCTCAAAAATATGCACCTGACCCCGGTTCAGGGTCTCTACCACATCCGGGTTCACATCCACGCAGTACACGCTGTTGCCCATCTCAGCAAAGCAGGCCGCGCTTACCAGGCCTACGTACCCCGTCCCTACTATGCACAAGTCCATGTAAAACCTCTGAATAACACAGCGAAATTTTTAAATATTTTATCCTGATCTCAATTGGGGACAGGCACACCGCACTTATTTATATTATTCGTCAGTCTTCTGTCAGAATAACAAGTGCGGGGAGCCAGTCCCGGAGGTCAGTAATAAGTTTCGCTGTAGTTAATTAAACGTACAATATTGCAAAACCGTATCTGTTTAGCGCTTTGGATGTGGCACGGGGACTGGCTCTCCCCGCACTTATTTTTCCAGGTAAACGTAGACCATTTTAAAATAAGTGCGGGGGTGCCTGTCCCCTGCTTTCCATAATAGCGCTAAACAGATACGCAAAACAAATGAATTCATAGCCGCCGGGATGCTCACTCTCCAGAGGTACTCTTACCTTAAATTCATCCCACTGTAAAAGGTTTTTGCCCCAGGCCCGATCTACGCCAAAAAGCATCCGGACTACAAGCCTGCTACTTGATATACAGGCGGTTTTCTCATATCAACTCATGAGCCGCTACTTCTCAATATTGGTTTACGGGCAAAGCCCGCAATAAAATCAATCACTTGGCAACTCAACAATCAAAGAATCTAAAACAACAAAAAGATCATAGTATGCACAACAGCACCCTGCAGACTTTTCCCGGCGATCCTCCGGTTGAAGAACTGCGAAGCATCCCTGAAATTGATCACGGCCCGGACCTTTACCTGCAATACCGGGGTCAAAGACTTCTAAACCTGGCATCCAACAACTACCTTGGACTGGCAGGCTCCCAAAGCATGAAAAAAGCTGCTTTGCAGGCTGTTGAAAAATTCGGTGCCTCCAGTGGGGCCTCCAGGCTGATTTCCGGCAACTACTCTCTTTATACCCGCCTGGAAGAAACCCTGTGCCGCTTCAAAGAAACACAGGCTTCCCTGGTGTTCGGTTCCGGATATGCAGCCAACCTGGGCATCTTAAGCGCCCTGGCGCACCGCAAATGCCTGATTTTTTCCGACCGCCTGAATCACGCCAGCATCATAGACGGCATTATCTTGTCCAGGGCCACCCATATCCGCTACAGACACGCTGATGTGGAGCACCTTTCCTACCTGCTGCAAAAACAGTCTTCCCAGGCCCCTAAAATTCTCATCACAGATACGGTTTTCAGTATGGATGGAGACAGGGCGTCCTTGATCGACATAGTTGAGTTGTGCAAAAAACACAAGGTTATGAGTATCGTTGACGAAGCCCACGCCACCGGAGTGCTTGGCCGGGGAAAAGGGCTGGCCGGGGAATTGGGATTGAACCGGGAAATCGACCTGCACATGGGGACTTTCAGCAAGGCTTTGGGTTCTTACGGGGGATATGCAGCCTGTTCCAGGGCCATAAGAGAACTTCTGGTAAACAGGGCGCGCAGCTTTATCTACTCCACCTCATTGCCCCCTGCGGTGACAGGGGCCTGCCTGGAAGGTCTGCAGCAGGTACTCAAAAACCCGGAGCAAGGCCGAAAACTCCTGGATATAGCCCGGGACTTCAGATCATTTCTGCAGAACCTGGGATTCGATACCCTCAGGAGCACCACCCAGATTATCCCGGTAATAATGCATAGCAGTACAAAGACATTACAGGCCCAAAAAGAACTGATGCAGTCAGGAATTTACGTCGCCGCTGTCCGCCCTCCGACTGTTCCGGCAGGCTCTGCAAGGCTTCGCCTGAGCCTAAGAGCCGACATGGGGGATAAAGAGATAGAGATGGCCAGACAGGCCCTTATAAATTTGTCCTGCCGAAAGTTCAACAATGAAAGACGTTGACCCCTACGCAAAAATCGCCCCCCTGTACGACCTGGTGGTTACGCCTTTTCTGAACCCTGTCAGGAAAAATATTTGCCGGGTGCTCCAGGGACTGCAGGTCAAGACCGTGGTGGACCTGGGATGCGGCACCGGACGCCAGCTTGAAATGCTGCACCGGTACGGATTTCAGACCTGCGGGGTTGATTTCTCCGGAGCAATGCTTAATAAGGCTGAAGCGTTATCACCAGGCCTCAAGCTTTACCAGGGTGACATAGCAGGCACGCCTTTTCCTGACAGCAGCTTTGACTGCAGTATTCTAAGCCTGGCCCTGCATGAAAACTCCAGGACCAGGCAGGATCAAATACTGGCGGAAGCCCTGCGCATAACCCGATTTAAGGGATATCTGGTCGTGCTTGAGCATGGTTTTCCCTCTGGGACAGCCGGCAACATGATCAGCCTTCTGACTCATATACCGGAGCGTTTGGCAGGAACAACACATTACAGAAACTACCTTGAATTCATGAAAAGCGGGGGGCTGCCAGAACTTTTGCTGTCCTGGCCGAGCCTGGAAACGGTTGAAAACAAAGTATTTTATTACGGTATCCTGGTACTTCTTACAGCCAGGATATCTGTTTAACTTTCAAGGAAGGCAGGGACAATCAACCCTGCCCTTGCTCAAAGTACCGTACTTCTGTAATCTTGGTAACCTCAATCTAAACTTTCAAGGAGTAAAAAATGTTCAGCGAAAAAATGCAGCAGGCCATGAACCAGCAGGTTAATGCAGAAATGTATTCTTCCTATTTGTACCTGTCCATGGCAGGCTACTTTGAGGGAAAAAATCTGCCCGGCTGCGCCAGGTGGATGCGCATGCAGGCCCAGGAAGAGCTGATGCACGCCATGAAAATCCATGATTTCATTCATGAGCGTGGCGGCAAGGTAAAGCTCACAGCCATTGAAGAGCCTCCTGGTAACTGGGAGTCACCCCAGGCTGTTTTTGAAAACGTCTTGTCCCACGAACAAAAAGTCACCGGGCTGATAAACGACCTGGTGGACCTTGCCATCCAGGAAAAAGACCACGCTTCAAATATTTTTCTGCAATGGTTTGTCACAGAACAGGTGGAAGAAGAAGCCAGCGCGGATGGGGTGCTGCAGAAAATCAGGCTGACAGCCGAAGCACCGGGGGGACTTTTTGTGATTGACCAGGAACTTGGTCAGAGAACCATGGCCTGTCCCTGCGGCCAGGGCCGGGTATAATCCCTGCTGACCGTCTGAAATGACGAAGCAGTCATTAGTACATAACCGCATGGTTTGCCGGGAGCACTAACACTACAGCGACACTTTCTTTAAGCTGGAAGGGGACTGGCTCCCCGCACTTATTTTAATAATCCGTAAGTCTTCCTTAGGAAAATAAGTGCCGGGTGCCTGTCCCCGGGGCCGAGGCTTTAATTTACACAAAGTGTCGCTGTAGTGCTAAGATTGCTTCGTCATTTATGCTTCAGCACGGGGCAGGTAAATTGTTATCCGGGTACCGTGTCCTTCCTCTGAATCCACCCACATCCTGCCTCCATATCGCCTGGTCATCATGTAGGCCTTGGTCAAGCCGAACCCACCCCCCATGGTTCTTTTTTCCCGGACATTGCTGCCTCTAAAGCCGAAATCAACAACCCGTTGCAGTTCGCTTTCAGGTATCCCGCAACCGCTGTCCTCAACGGTGAAATAAATAACTTTACCATCATCATAAAGACCTGCAAGTACCTTTCCTCCTGGATCCGTATATTTTCTTGCGTTGGCCACCAGGTCCCGCATAACATCCTGAAAGACAGGAGGCATGTTTATCCTCTCGCCCTGAAAACTTTCGAAATTCAGATGAATAAAATAATCTCCCGGTCCCTGCCTGGCCAGATTATAGACAAAACGGTATCGCCCCTTGCTGTTTTTTTCTATGGCGGTGAACACATCCAGAAAATTCTGTAAAAGGCGGCTCAAGTCGTGATCTTCCCACCTATCTGGAGTCTCAAGGCGGGTTACTATTTCATCGGCCCTCACCTTCAATATATTCATCACCGAGTCTAAATTGGTCCGGGACTCCAGCGCGTCCGGCTCATTTTCCAAACCAGGGTGCTTCCTGAAAAATTCCTGCAGACTATTCCGGATAAAATGGATGTTTCCCTCCATGGCCTTTGATTGTTCAAGCACACTGCTCTTGTTTCTCATACCCCGTTTTATACTGAAGCAAAGATCAACACATTCCTTGAGGTCCCCGTTTTCCCCGGCCAGCATTTCCAGGATCTGCAATTCTCCGCTGATTATGTTGATAATGTTGTAGAAGCTGTGCAGCTCCATAATCACGCTCTCTTCCGGGCTCAGCTTGACATCCCTTTCAATCTCAACCTTCACGGCTATCCTCCAGTCTGGTTTTACATGCACTCCACTGCGGACTTTTACCTCACTTGGATATTGCGGTCAATCAGCACCCTTAATTAGGGTCGCAATCATGACAGGTCTTGCCAAACCGGTTCCAAAAAGTTAAAGCGATAACATTATTTATTGACTTAATTTCTTACAACCAGGAACGAAGAACCAGGAACTTTGAACTCTCAAGTGACAGGGTTTCAGAAGTAAATCTAGGCTTTTTCCGCGACCCTGCGCGGAAAAAGAGGCCTCTTCGGGGCATCATTCGGTTACCCCTTGCAGGACGCGTTGAGCACGGGGACTGGCTCTCCCGGCATTTATTTTTCTAATCTGTTTCTTGTTCAATAAAAAATAAGTGCCGGGGTGCCTGTCCCCACAAACATGCAAGC
>PWSL01000355.1 GCA_003563255.1 Desulfonatronospira sp.
CCGGATGTGGCTGAGTATTTCCCGGATAATGAATCAGTCAACAATCATTGTTCATGGTCATGCAGATGCGGTTGCGTCCCTGCTGCTTGGCCCGGTAAAGCTCCTGATCCGCCAGGGAGACTAAGTATTCGAGGGTTGTGTCGGCGGTGCAGCAGGTAATGACCAGACCCTGGCTTATGGTTACATGATCTGACACTTCTGATTGAGCATGGAGTATCTGCAGGTCTGATACATTTTGTTGAATGCGCTGGGCTACTTTAAATATTCCTTCTTGAGACGTGACCTCAGGCAGGATGCAGGCAAACTCTTCACCCCCGTATCTGGCGGCCAGATCGGTACTGCGCTGCAGACCTGAGGCAATGGCCTCTGCAACCCGGCGCAGACACTCATCGCCTTGAACATGGCCGTAGGTGTCGTTGAAAAGCTTGAAGTAATCGATGTCCAGCATTATGATACCCATCAGTTTTCCGGATCGCATATGCCTGGCATGTTCCTGTTTCAATATTTCATAAAACCGGTTTCTGTTGGCCAGTCCGGTCAGGCCGTCACTGTGGGCCATCCTGGCCAGCTGATCCCGGCTGCGCTTCAACTCCATCTGGTTTTTTACACGAACCTTGAGTACAGAAGAATTAATGGGCTTGGTGATGTAGTCCCGGGCTCCTGCTTCCAGTCCGCGGGTTTCCGCCTCGGTATCACCCAGGCTGGTAATGAATATGACTGGAATGTCTGCGGTATGCTGATCGTTTTTCAGGTGTTCGAGTATCTGGTAGCCGTCCATTTCCGGCAAAAGGATATCCAGAAGGATTACGTCGGGAGGGTTGGAAGCCGCAAGTTCAAGGGCTTTCCTGCCGCTCAGAGCGAACTGAACATCGTGCACATTCTCAAATACGCCTGCTATGAGTTCCACATTGGATGGTTCGTCGTCCACGACGAGAATGCGTCCCTTTAAATCCGGTTTCATTATATGCTTCATATGTTTACATTTCCCGACTTTTTGCAGGTGCATCACTATTCTCAACTCTCGAATACATAGAGTACACCAAAATAGTTGTAAAGGAGAAAAAAAGTGGTTCCAGATATACGCAAGGCTGTTGCAAGTGATGAGGAAAAGATTCTGGATCTTATGGTCCTGGCTTTCAGCGGAGATCCTGTTCTGCGCTGGTCATTTCCCGATGCTTCTACCTACCTGAAAGTAATGCCTGGCATAGCCCGCTTTTTTGGGGGGCGTAGTCTCGAACATGGCAGTGCTTATTGCCTTGAAGGTCATTCAGCTGTGGTCCAGCTGCTGCCGCCTGGTGTTTTACCGGATTTTGAGGGCCTGTTTGAGCTCAATCAGAAATATGTTCCCGAACATATCCTGCCGGATCTAATGGCGGTTTACGAGGCCATGGAGGCTTTTCATCCTGAAGTTCCTCACTGGCATCTGGCCTGGTCAGCAGTTGATCCGGCATGCCGGGGCAGGGGGTATGGCACCGCTCTATGCAGTTTTGCACTCAAAGAATGTCAAGAAGACGGTCTGCCGGTTTACCTGGAAAGCACTTCTGCCCGCAGTATCCCTTTTTATGAACGTCTCGGATTTGAGCTGCTGGGCAGTATTCAGAGAGGCAACTCACCTGTCATGTACCCCATGCTTAAGAAGTAACCTGAATTCTTGAAAATGACCAGAGTCACAGGTATCTGAAGCGAGCCATGCCCGCAATCCATTAAATAGAATTCAAAGCATCTAAAATTTTATTCAGGCTCTGCATAGCAGTGTCAAAGTCCAGTTCATCTATGCTTTTCTCCATGATCCGGGCCTGTGTTACGTCAATTAGAGCAATATCATGCTTCAAGGCTGCAAATTCTTTGCGGGCATTTAGGCTGTTGTTCTGTATAAGCCCGGAAAGTTTCTGCAGCCTACCCGCCAGGGCCTCCGGCTGAATTTCAGTCCGGGATTTACCGGGACTGGAAACAGGTGGCGGGGATGTATCCAACTGCAGCTTGGAAACCGCTTCCAGGGTCTGGTTTACAGCCTCCCTGAATACCTCCAGTAAAAGGTTCAGTTCATCCTGATCCAGTTTATCCGGTGCCTTGAGGGCCTTTTCAAGCCTGCCGGCTGCCTCAAACAGGCTTGAGGCTTCCAGGTTGCCGGCTACTCCCCTGATGCTGTGGGCCATCTGCATGGCTTCATGCACTGCACCGTCTGCAATCAGGTTTGTAATGGTTTTATGGGCCTGAAAATATTTCTCTTTAAAATTCAAAATAAGTCGTTTCAGAAGTGCCGGATTGTAGTTGCAGCGGGCCAGAGCGGCCTGAAAATCAATGGGGCCGGGCTGGTCTGGGAACTCTTGCACGTCTTCCTGAATCTGCTGGAGTTCGCTGGTATCTTCGTGGTATATGATTTTCGATTCAGGCAGATAACGTAACAGCATCTGTAAAAGCAGGCCCGGATCAACAGGTTTGTTAATATGATCGTCCATTCCGGCTTTCAGGCTGCCTTCCCTGTCCTGGGCCGTGGCGTATGCAGTCAGGGCGATGATGGGCACCCTGGTTTTTTCAGGTCCTGATTCTTCCTGATCCTGCTCCGGATCCGGCGCAGGTAGAATCTCACGTCTGCCATTCAACTCCCCGGACTCAATCTGTCTGATTTTTCTAGTGGCTTCCAGTCCGTCCATCTCAGGCATTTGAATGTCCATTAAAATAAGATCAAAGTCCCGGTTGGCAGCTTTTTTAAGGCCTTCCCGGCCACTACGGGCATGTTCTACTGTAATGGAGTACTGCATCAGAAGCTCATTGATGATTTCGGCGTTGATTTCATTGTCTTCCACAAGCAGAACTTTTGCCCGGCTCAGATCCGGTTTCCTTTGCTGCAGGGCAGGCTCTACTGCCTTGAGATTCCAGGCGTCCTGTCTAATGGGGATATGATCCTGCCCTGAAGCAACCTCAGCCACAGTGGTGAAGTAAAACGTACTGCCTTTTCCAGGATTGCTCTCAGCCCAGATGCGGCCCCCCATCATTTCAACAAGCTGTTTGCAGATGGCCAGCCCCAGTCCGGTTCCTCCATACTTTTTGGTTATGGATGCATCAGCCTGAGTAAAGGGCTCAAAAAGCAGCTGCTTCTGCTCCAGGGTCATTCCTATGCCGCTGTCACTGACACTGAAAAGCAGGGTCACCACCTCTCCAGGTTCCGGGCTTAAGGCCCGGTCTGACTGCTGTCCCACAGATATGATAATACCTCCCTGACTTGTAAACTTGACGGCATTGCCCAGCAGGTTGGTTAGAACCTGGCCCAGGCGTGCAGGATCGCCCATTAAAAATGCCGGCACATCGTCTTTTTTGTGTACCTGAATTTCCAGACCTTTTTTTTCGGCCTTGTATCCCATGACATTGATGAGATTCTTCAGAACATGATCCAGGGCATAAGGCTGTTCCTCGATATGCAGCTTTCCGGCTTCAATCTTGGAGAAATCCAGGATATCATCAATGATGTTGAGCAGGGAGCCGGCAGCGGACTGGATATTGTCCACGAATTTTTTCTGTCTCGCTGACAGTTCGGTTTGAGCCATCAAGTGGGTCATGCCCAGGATAGCATTCATGGGGGTCCTGATTTCGTGACTCATATTGGCCAGAAAGGCGCTTTTGGACTTAGTGGAGCTTTCCGCCCTTTCTTTGGCTTCATTAAGATCCTTCATGGTTTTTGACAGTTTCTGGGTACGTAACTTGACCTGTTGTTCCAGATTGGCGTAAAGACCTGCATTTTCAATGGATATGGCGGCCTGAGAGCCCAGAAGCCGGATAATTTCCAGATGTTCCGGGATAAATGCGTCCTCCACAAGATTGTTTTCAAGATAAAATAAAGCCACTGGCTGTGCATGCAGTCTGACCTGGAAGCAGAACACTGATTGCAGGTTTTCTCTGAGGACATAGGGGGATTTGGCAAAACGCACATCTGCGGCGGCATTTCTGAGAAGCAGATCTTCGCCTGTGCGAATGACGTAGGATATAATGGATGAAGGCACCATGGAATCAGCAAGTTCGGATTCCATGTCAATTCCACCGTGTACTGTCACCTTGCCTGAAAGATGTGCTACAGCTCTGATGAACCATTGAGGTCTGGCCAGGACCAGGGCTCCTTTGCGGGCACCGGCGTTTTCAACGATTACTCTCAGTGACTTGCCAAGAAGCTTCTGCAGATGAATTTCTTCTGAAATGGCCCGGCTGGCCTTGAGCAGGGTCTGAATGTCCAGGCCTGGTTCCACGCGTCTTTCATCAGTCAGAAGGTCAAAGGTGCCCCGTGTACTGGAAGCGGGTGCGGGTCTGAATATGCCGGCGCATTCCTTTTCCAGCATTCTGCACTTGGATCCGGCTCCCCAGATTTGATAACAGGTTCTGGCCCGGTCCATGTACACGGCTGCGAAATCCGTCTTGTTGCAGTCCAGCCAGAATCGCGCGGCACGCTCGTTGGCCATGCCTTCTATATGCACGAAACCGTTTTTGCGGGCATCTTCGACAGCCTGGTCATACAGCTCCATGGCCTTTAAGATATCTTTGTTGATTCTGGCCGTTTCCGCCTGGGACAGAAGCAGCTTGGCAGAGAAGTTTTCCGGACAGTTGCCGGCCCAGGTGGACATCTGCTGCTGCCTGTTCTGAATTTCATGCAGGATGCTTTCCTGGTCTTCATGGGGACTTAGATCATAGAGGTCCGTCAGGATTAAAGAAGTGTAGAAGTTGTGCACGGCGGTTGAAAAAAGCCCCACCGCGGACTGGATATACTTTTCTGCGTTGCGGGCTGCCTTTAGAGCCCGGCGGGAATCACCGTGCAGGTAGCACAGCATGGCCTTGAAGCAGTAATGCTGAAACAGAACCAGGTGCAGGCTGTTGTTTACACAGTCCTGTATGAAATCCTCTTCTGTCGAGTTTCCGGGTCTAAGGTCATCACAGCCTTTTTCCTGTCCCTGCATTTTCGTCAAAATGGAATCAATGCTTTCAATGGCCCTTATGAGCAGCCTGTTGCGGGTTTTTTTCCCGAAATCCTCAGGTGTGTCCAAGACATTCAAAATTTCATGCAGGCTTTCTCCGCTGTACAGCATGACTTCAATTTCATGCAGGAGCAGGTACCCGGAAAATTCCATTTCCCCGGAGGCCACCCCGTGTTTGTGGCCCATGGAAAAAAGTTCCCGGGCATCCCTGATGGGTCTGCACCAGTGGTGCAGAAAAGCTCCAAAGGCATTGCAGGCTCTGCAGATATCCACTCCGGAATCGAATTTCAGGGCTACATCCAGGCCCATGCGGTTCAGGGCGTACCCTTTGTGCACCCTTCCAAAGGCCAGGGCCAGCATAATGCCCCAACAGCAATAACTGGTGGAAGCCTGGGGGGTGTTGCCGTGTGCAACTGTGATCTGAATGCCCAGCAGCGCAAACCAGGTGAAAAGTTTTTCAGAGGTGTAATAGGCCACAGGTGTCATGGTCTGCACCAGCTTCATAAGTGACTGCATGCGGGGATCGTGCATGTCCGGAAGATTTTCCAGGCTGGAGGCATCTTCTCCCGGGACTTTTTCATCGAGCTCCGCGAACTGCCGGGCCAGTTCCTGATCCAGCTCCTGGTGAGGTATAAAGATGTTGAATTCGGCCAGGGCTTTTTCCCCGATTTCAAAGGCCTCTTTGTACCTGGATCTCAAGAGATGCTGCAGGATCAGAAGGTAATAAAACTCGCTGCGATCCATACCTGGCAGGGCTTTGCTTATGGCCTGTTCGACAATCTCCCGGGAGGCTGAAAAGTTGCCGTTCAGGTACTCGAGTTCCGCCTGCAGCTTTTTGATTTTTACAGTAAAATCGTAGTTCATATCCCAGGACCGTGGGTGCAGCAGCCTGACTGCGGTGTTAATGAAAAAAAGGCCCTGGGCGTATGCCCCGGCATCTCTGGCCCTGATGGCTGCCGAGTAGTTATATTGCAGAAGCCTCTGCAGTTCCTGT
Source organism: Desulfonatronospira sp. (assembly GCA_003563255.1). Taxonomy (GTDB): domain Bacteria; phylum Desulfobacterota; class Desulfovibrionia; order Desulfovibrionales; family Desulfonatronovibrionaceae; genus Desulfonatronospira. Next base: position 5,953 of record PWSL01000355.1, read on the forward strand.
TCATCCTGCACAAGCTCAAGAGCGGCGTTTAGATGCGTAACCATGGAGAACAGCAGTTCACTTTGTTCCACATGGGGAATATTGTCCTGAATTGCTTTGCCGGCCTGAAGGTGGATCTGTTCAATTTCTAAGTCAGAAGCCAGGTCCAGGGCTGCATGGTGCACTCGGTCGTGGGCGAACCTGAACTGTACCTGTTCTGAACTGTCCAGTTCACTTCTGCCGGACAGCATCAGGATGGTGCTGAAATCATAATTTGCAGGCAGTAATACCTGCTTTTCCACTGCAGGTTGCAAATAATCCAGGGTGTTTGGCCGTGAAAGCTTGAGCACTAATGAAAGATGGTCCAGGGAAAACTGACTCCCCAGCACAGCTGCAGAAATTACGGCTTCGACGCATTTCCCTGGAAGCTGATGCAGCTTGCGGGATATCAGTTGGGCAACGTTGTCTGATATGTTTTCTCCGGCAATGGCCTGGTGGTTCCATTGCCAGACCTGCTTTTCACGGTTCAAAAAGATGTGGCCTTTTTCATGCATCAATTCCAGAAAGCGTCTTAAAAACATGGGGTTGCCACCTGTTTTGTCCCTGCAGACACGGGCCAGGGAAGAGACTTCGTCCACAGAACTGTACAGGCTCTGGGACAGCAGTTCGGCTGTATCCGCAAGGCTCACAGGGGCAAGGCTTATCAGGCTGGCTCCACGTTGTTGCAGGGCGGCCAGAATTTCTGTGATCCGGTGGTTCCGGTCAATTTCATCGTCACGGTAGGCCCCCAGGAGAAAACAGTGCTCAATGTCAGGCTCTTCAAGAACAGTTTCCAGGAGCTTTAAAGAGTAAACATCCATCCATTGCATGTCATCCAGGAATAAAGCCAGTGGATGCTCAGGCTGACAGGCCACTTTCATGAAATTTACAAAGCTGTTGATGAATCTGTTCTGTGTTTCAGCTGCCGGCAGGACTTCCAGTTCCGGCTGCCGGCCGATAATAAGTTCCAGGTTGGGAATTATGTCTGTCAGGACCCGGGCGTTTCTCCCGGCTGCAGTCAGGATGCGGGCTTTCCAGTGGTAGATTCTGCTCTTACTTTCTGAGAGGATTTGACGTACCAGATCCTGAAAGGCCATGGATATGGCGAAGTATGGAATATTTTCCTTGAAGGGTTCAGCCTTTCCGGAAATAAAGCAGCCGTTCAGACGCATCACCGGCTTGAACAGTTCTCTGACCAGTGAGGTTTTTCCATAACCTGAAGGCCCCGCTATGAAAGCCATTTCACTGGTACCTGAGGCAGCCCTCTCATAGGTGGCAATAAGCCTTTGTACATCCTGAAGGCGGCCGTAAAGCCTGTCAGGAATCTGAAAGTGCTGGGAAATATCCCTGGAACCCGGTACAAAATTATTGGCTTGCAGAATGTATGGCGTTTTAGAGATCTGGTTCACATCGTGTCTAAGCCCCTTGAGGCTCTGATAGCGTTCTTCAGGGTTTTTCGTCAGAAGCTTCAGGATGATGCTGGAAAGCATTGGAGGCGTTCCGGCCCTCAATTCCCCGGGATCCCACGGCTGCATGGCTATGTGACCATGTATCACTTCCAGTGCGTCCCTGCCGCTGAATGGCAGTTCACCCGTCCAGAGCTCATACATGGTCACACCAAGGGAGTAGAAATCCGTTCGATAGTCCAGGGCACGGTTTATTCTGCCTGTCTGTTCAGGAGAGATATAGGGCGGCAGACCTCTGATGGTTGATATGGGATAAAAGCCCAGATCTTCACGGGTCAATGACGTGGCCAGGCTGAAATCGATTATCTTTACAACCTCGGTCTGGGAGTTGTATATGATGTTGCCGGGATTGATGTTTTTATGGATAAAGCAGTTTATATGAATTATTTCCAGTTGGTGAAAAATTTTGAGACACAAAGTGACATACTCTGTAATATCATGGATTTTGCCACGCTCTGCCAGGATGCTGTCCAGGGAGGAGCCACCCGTGTCCTGCATTGAAAGGATAATCATATCTCCGTAGCGCTCCAGGGCGAACGGTCTTATTACTTCAAGGGAATTTCGACTGATCCGGCTCAGAACTTTGAAATAATTCTTAAGTTCTGCCAGTTTTCGGCTGTCTGCCAGGGGGCCTTCCAGGATTTTCAGCACCACTTTGTGGCCTTTTTGCCTGCAGACGGCCCTTAGCACCATGGAGGACTGAGAAGTGTAGAGGTTTTCCAGAACCTCATATTCTGGCGGAATGTTATTTGTAATTCTGCCTTGCAGGTTTTCAGGGGTCACATGTACTCCAGAGGGAACAGCTGTTGTATTACAGTCTTGTAACCATTCAGTTGGTGTCAGTAATCACCGCCGAAAGAAAACCAGGCACCACTCTTCAACCGTGAGCGGCAAAGCCGCCCGCCTGTCCCGTGAAACAAACGTAGTTTCAGCGTAGCTGGTTTCACTGGGATGTGCAACGAAGTTGCCCGTGCCAAAAAAGATCTTCTCTGGCACGGGAAGCCTAAA